>JAIRUQ010000088.1 GCA_031254315.1 Treponema sp. | reverse complement strand
CCGAACCATAGCGACCGCTTTTGACCTGCGCGTTTGTAAAGTTTTCAAAACGCTCTCCAAGGGTTATGCTGGTATTACTCATATACCCTATAATAATATAAATTGGTATTAAATTCAAGAGAACAGGAGCCGTCTTGAAAACTCCACAAATTTGTATTATATTAGAAATTCCGCATGTTACACATAGGAATTGATGTAGGCTCCACGACCGTTAAGGCTGTGGTGATACAAAGCGACACAAAAGAGGTTCTTTTTTCACGTTATGAGCGGCACAACGCCTGCCAAAGCGAGAAGGTACGCGTATTTCTGCAGGATATTTTCTCGAAATATCCTCAGGAACAGTTCCGGCTCGCCTTTTGCGGCTCAGGGGGCAGGACTATCGCAGAAGTGCTCCATGCGTCATATAT
Source organism: Treponema sp. (assembly GCA_031254315.1). Lineage (GTDB taxonomy): Bacteria > Spirochaetota > Spirochaetia > Treponematales > Breznakiellaceae > WQXQ01. Next base: position 37,091 of record JAIRUQ010000088.1, on the reverse strand, counting down.
TCAGGAAGTTGTTGCAAACTCCATCGCCGTAAGGACTTTTTATCCGCAGGCAAAGGTCGCGATAGAACTCGGCGGTCAGGACGCGAAAATCGTTTTTTTCTACCATGATAAAGCGACAAACCGCCTCGCCGCAGGGGACATGCGCATGAACGGAAGTTGCGCCGGGGGAACTGGAGCGTTCATCGACGAGATGGCTTCCCTGTTACGCACGCCTGTTGAAAAGTTTGACGCTCTCGCGGCGAAAGGTACGCAGGTGTACGACATTTCAGGACGTTGCGGAGTTTTTGCCAAGACCGATATTCAGCCGCTTTTGAATCAGGGCGGCTTGCTTGAAGATATCGCCCTTTCAACCTTTCACGCGATTGCAAAACAAACAATCGGCGGACTGGCGCAGGGACTCGAAATACATCCACCCGTTGTTTTTGAAGGCGGACCGCTCACTTTCAATCCCACTCTGATTAGAGTTTTTGCCGAGCGGCTTGGACTTAAAGAACCGGAAATTATCGTACCGCCGAATGCAGAGTTGTTCATAGCTTTCGGAGCCGCACTTTCAATCAACGAGATGTTTCAGAACGAGGAAATGCGTTTTAGCCCCGAGGCGGCGCTTACAACTCTTTCAATGTACCGGGAAATTGTAGCCGGCAATTCTTTTACGCAAAACCTGAATTTCTTTAACAGCGAGGGCGAGAGGGATGATTTCGCCGCACGCCATAAAATGCAGACAATTAACAAGAACGCGTCGGGTTTACAAAGAGGGGAAACTTTGCGCGTATACATGGGACTTGACGCTGGTTCTACCACTACAAAATTTGTTTTGATAGACGAAAATGAAAATGTAGTCGATTGTTTTTATAGCCCGAACAAAGGCGAGCCTCTTAAAGTTATCAAACAGGCTCTGATGGATATGTACAAAAAGTATCAAGATGCCGGGATCAATCTTGAGGTTCTCGCTCTTGGAACAACAGGTTATGGGGAACTGTTATTCGACAAGGCTCTCGGCGCGGATTTTCACACGGTAGAAACAGTCGCTCACGCGGCAGCGGCGCAAAAATATATTCCCGGAGTGAGTTTCATTCTTGACATTGGCGGTCAGGACATGAAAGCGATTAATATTTCAAACGGTATTGTTACAAATATAACTGTGAACGAAGCCTGCTCTTCGGGATGCGGTTCATTCTTGGAAACTTTCGCGGAAACTCTTCATATTCCTGTTGATAAAATCGCAGAGATAGCGTTTAACGCTAAAAATCCCGCCCGCCTTGGCAGTCGTTGTACGGTTTTTATGAACAGTACAATCATTACAGAGCAAAAAAACGGTAAACAAGCCGATGACATTATGGCGGGACTGTGCCGTTCAATAGTAGAAAATGTGTTTACCAAAGTTGTGCGTATTTCAAACACCGCCCAGCTTGGAGATAAAATTGTCGTGCAAGGCGGTACTCTCAAAAATGACGCGGTACTGAGGGCGCTGGAACAGTACCTCGGCAAGTCCATAGTGCGCTCCCCTTTCCCCGGAGAGATGGGAGCGATCGGGATTGCCCTTCTTACAAAACGTCATATCGCGGAACACGGCTACACTTCACCTCACGGCACGGGTGAGCGTTCGCGCTTTATCGGTTTTGAGGCAATTAAGGACTTTGACTACACACAGGAAGCCAATGTAATCTGCCCGTTCTGCAGTAATAACTGTAACCGTACTTTGGTGCGCTTTTCAAAATCGCCGCAAGGCACAGAAGGTCTTACATGGGTTACAGGCAACCGCTGTGAACGCGGTGAGCTTGTCGGCGACCCCAATGATCCTGCGTTACGTGAAGAAGTAAACAAAAGAACTCAAATAATGAATTCAGTTCCCGACATGGTAAAAATCCGCGATGAACTCGTCTTTAAGGATTATCCGTTTACACAGCTTCTGCCGTCAAAGGATATTACAATAGGGATTCCGCGCGTGCTGGATTTTTGGCGTAACATGCCGTTCTGGAAAGTGTTCTGGGGCGCTCTTGGCTTTAAGACAAAAATCTCCGCCAGAAGTTCGCGGAAGCTGTACGAGAAAGGCATACAGTATGTTGCTTCCGATACGGTTTGCTTCCCGGCAAAACTGGTTCACGGGCATATCGAGGATTTAATAGAAAAAAAGGTAGACAGGATTTTCTTTCCGCAGATTAACAGGTTGCCGCCTGACAATCCAGAACGTTTCAGCACATTTACATGCCCTGTTCTGAAAGGCTATCCGCTGTCTATAAGATTTTCAAATAACCCCGAAGAAAAACACAACATCCCGTTTGATACGCCAATCTGCCACTGGTTCTCAAAAAGGGATCAGGACTTCCAGCTCTGCCGTTATATGCGACAAACTTTCAATATACCTGAAAAAACCGTCCTTTCTGCGATCAAACAGGGAGAAAACGCGCTGGAAGACTTTAACCGCGCCATGACAGATAACGGCAAAAAAATTATTGATGATGTTACGCGCAAGGGAGATTTCGCTGTAGTTATCGCAGGGCGGCATTATCAGTATGATGAACACATAAATCACAATCTTTCGCGCTATTTTACAAGTATAGGAATACCCGTACTAACGCTTGATTCCCTTCCCAATCTAAAAGAAGTGCCGCTTGGCAAATCGCGCGTTGAGATTACCAACAATAACCACGCACGCCTTCTTTCAGGGGCGATAGTCGCGGCTGAACATCCGGCGCTGGAGTATGTGGACATTTTTAATTTTGGTTGCGGACACGACGCTGTCTACACCGATGAAATTACGCGCATAATGGATGAAATTTCAGGCAAGTCTCCGCTCATCTTAAAAATGGACGAAAGCGAAATTGCAGGACCCTTGCGCATAAGGGTTCGCTCTTTTATAGAAACGGTAATGATCCGCCGTAAAAAAGTGACACATAACGCAAAGCCGCTCGGCGATCCCTATCCTGTAAAACTCAACAAAACCGACAAACAAAAAGTCATTCTCATCCCAAATGTCAGCAGGGCGTTTTGTTTGATAGTAAGTAGCGCTCTTGTCAATGACGGCTACAGAGCGGAACCTCTGCCAATGGCAGGCGCGGAAGCTATAGCGATGGGAAAAAAATATGTGCATAACGACATGTGCCTTCCCGCTCAAATTGTAATCGGCGAAGCCATCCTTACCCTTAAAAGCGGAAAGTACGATCCCAACAATACCGTAATAGGAACCGGCAAAGTGTTATGCGACTGCCGTCTTTCCAATTACATGCCCTTAGCAAGAAAAGCCCTTGATGAAGCAGGCTTCCCTCAAGTGCCGGTAATCACAACAGATATGTTTGATCTAAAAAACGCCCACCCCGGAATGAACTTTACTCCTATAACTTACTCAAATGTTGTTTGGAGCATAATACAGGCGGACGCTCTTGAATTCCTACGGCGCAGAATACGTCCCTATGAACTACAAAAAGGTCAGACCGATAAAGTAGTAGATAAGGCGTTTAAGGAAATATCAGAAGGGCTTGCTAAAAGAGGTCTCTTCGGAACAATAAAACCTTTTAAGAGGGCAATAAAGGAGTTATGCAAAGTCCGCTATGACCGCTCAAAATTGAAGGAGCAGGTATTTATGCAGGGCGAGTATCTTCTAACATTTCATCCGGCGTCAAATCTGGAAGTAGAAAAATATCTTGAAAAAAACGGAATGGAAGTTATTTTCCCAAGAATGTACGGCATTTACCGCCACCTTTTCCTAAACCACACCCTTTGCGAAATGAAACAATTCAAAGTAAAACATTCGTTATACGACAATCTATTCGCAAAAGTAGGCAGTAAATTCATGGACTTCGCCGTAAAACACACCGACCGTATCGCAAAAATGCACCCATTATATGAAAGCGACGTTACTCTGGAAGAAGTCGCTAAATTAAGCGATCACATAATGCATCACTCGATACTATCCGGCGAATCGTTCTTAATTGCCGCCGACATTCTGCACTACGCCGCAAAGGGCATACGCTCCTTTGCAATTCTCCAGCCCTTCGGCTGTCTTCCAAACCACATCTGCGGTCGCGGAATAATCAAGAGAATCAAAGAGCAACATCCCGACATTCAAATACTGCCCTTAGACTACGACCCCGATGTAAGTTTCGCGAATATAGAAAACCGTCTGCAGATGCTCATAATGAACGCGCGAAGTTTGAAGAAAGTGTCGTAGGGATTTGCGGTAAAAAACAATGACTCCTGAGCAACATCGTTTGAACATCGAAAAGTCCTTAACTCTTGCCTCGGCTTTATTTTCTAGTGAACAATGGATACCCACAGAAACAAATATTTGGGTAGCCAAGAGCCGCCTTACCGAAGAATACCGGGAACCGGACAAATGGAAGAGAGAAATGTCCCAAGCACGGATTTTAACCGGACGGGGGCGTGTGGCGTATTTTCTGCCGGAGAAGGTTATACAGTAGGAGAGTAGGAAGCAATGCGCCGATTTGGTACTGGACGGGGAAATTACGGAAATGAAAACCGTATCTGGAACAAGAGCAACTTTAGGGACACAATTCAAGTACGGATATAAACAAGGCTCTTTGCTGACAAAAAACTGTGCCTTAACAAAAAAACATTCGGTGTTTATCTGGCTTTTATCAGATCTGTCTGTAGGAAACGTAAAAGCCAAGATAGCCGGAGAATTGAAAGAGCGGAAAGGCGAAGGTTCGTTCATTTGTTTTTTTGAAAAGAGCGGAGAATTATTCACATGGACTTATGAAGAACTGCGCTCAATAATCGGGCAGTAAATGTAGCATCCCCATAAAAAATCGCCCGGTCTTGCATAAGCAAAACCGGGTTCGGCAGAGGGGGCTACAATGCCGCCTCCTCCAGTGGCGGAACTCCTTCGGAGTTTCTCCCTTTCGGAGATACTTAAAATATACCCCACTTACGGTATATTGTCAAGCGAAAAACTCCTATTTTACCCCCTGACTCTGTTCCCGTAAACGCTATGCTCTTTGGCAGTTAGCTTAACTTTACCGCTAATTTTCAGCAGTAAAGCCTATCGTTCTGGTTTTTGGAGGATGCTCAATAAGATTGTTCAGTACAATAATAATTTCATTTACCCGTTTGTCATTCTTCTCAACGTAGAGCATGAGGAGTTTCCGTAATTCGGCAATTTGCTCATTTGTATCGTTTTTTGAAATCACATAATGACGCATTTTTATAAAGGTTACCATTATTTCAATGTTGACACTTATGGCTTTTTTGCTGTTTAATACGCTAGAGAGCATAAGGACACCATGCTCTGAGAAGACATAAGGTAAATAACGCCTGCCGCCCTTTCCTTCGTTTGAGGTGCCAATTTGGCACCTCAAAGAATCAAGTTCCTTTTCCGTCAATTGAAACATAAAAATATCGGGAAAACGCTCTATATTTCTTTTGACAGCCCTATTAAGAGCTTTTGTTTCTATTTCATATAATCTTGCCAAGTCGCTGTCAAGCATGACCTTTTGTCCGCGAATTTCATAAATCATGTTTTGGAGTTGTGTTAATTTTTTTGCCATGAATGTATCTTAGGATAAAATATATACAATTCCAACCCCAATTCCCCAATGACATTCCCCCAAAAATAAGCTACCCTTAAACAGTGAAAAAAATTAACTCTGCCGGGAAAAAGATACCCGGTATTTTTTACATTGTTCTGCTCTCCATAGCCGGCGCTTTAATCGTGCTCTTGGCAATAGGAACCATTATCGGGCTTGCCCGTTCACGCGGCGGAGAGCCGCTTTTAAGGTTCGGGGGCTCCACCCGTACAGAACAGTCCTCTTCGCAAACCGATGACATCCGCGTTTTTTCAGGGCTTGGGCGGCTCAGAGTCCCGCTTGTCAATTCATCAACCTTGCTCCTTTCCATAGCGTTCCCCTACTCTGCCGGCGACGTTTCTTTTACCGAAGAGCTTGCCGCCAAAATCGGCGATTTTAGGGCGATCGCGTCGGACTACTTTTCCGCCCTGCCGGAAGAAAGCATAATTCAAATTGATGAAGAAACCGCAAAACAGGAGATTTTAAGGCGCTTTAATTCCGGCTTGCGGCTTGGGCGAATTAGCGTCCTTTATTTCAGCGACCTGATGGTCATTTCGCCTGAGGCTCCTTCCCAACAACCATGAGCGCAACCTTCGCCCTATTTATGTGTCAAAATTATAAAGGTTGAAGTTTCTTAACAAGTCCATAGACTGAAAGAAGTAAATGTTTTACAATTAAACTTGGAGTAAAATATGAATGGAACATCAACTACCGCTCAGGTGATAATATCGATAATTCCTATCGTAGGAATTGTGATGGGTTCGGTGGTGATTTTTTTCTATCTTTTATGGAATTACAGACGAAGGGTCTTGTTAATCAAGGCAGGGCAATATTCAAAACCGGAGTTTAATCTCCTTTCATTCAGTCTGTTATCGGGTCTTCTTTTAAGCAGTGTTGGTATAGCGTTAACTTTATTTTTATCGATAGCGGTTGATGATGCTTCATACGGACTGTTGGGCGGGATCATTCCTCTTTCAATGGGTGTTGGTCTTTTAGCCTATTATATAATAAAGCGCAGTGAACCGCGCAATGGCTGATGAAGCTGAGTATAACGATCAGTTAATAGTCAGCCAGATTGTTTCGGGACAGAAAGACCTGTTCCGTCTCTTGGTGCAACAGCATGAAAAAGCTGTTTACGGTATGGGCTTAAGCTTTTTCCGTAACAGCGAAGATGCTTGTGACTTTACGCAGGATGTGTTTCTTAAAGCGTACCGGAGTCTTTCCCGGTTTGAAGGGAGAAGCCGTTTTTCTACATGGCTGTACAAAATAGCGTATAACACGGCTTTGAACGAGGTAAACAGGAGGAAAGAATACCACAGCCTTGCGGAAGAGGACGCCGACAAACTTGCAGGCGGTGATACGCCGGAGGGGAGAGCGCTTAGAAATGCGGCAAAGGAAGCAGTTCGGACGGCAGTTGAAGAATTGCCGGAACGTTTCAGGATTTGCGTTGATTTGTTCTTTTTTTATGATCGTTCGTATCAGGAGATTGAGGCGATTACAGGATTTCCTGTAAACACTATCAAGTCTCATGTATTTAGGGCGAAAATATTATTGAGGGAAAAACTTGAAGGGTTTGTTGAAAACTAAAGCAGGTGGAAGGAGAATGTTATGAATTGTTCAAAAATAATGGATATGGTTTATGAAGAAGATTCCATGCCTTTTGTCAATCAGATACAGGTGTGGGTACATTCTCTTTTCTGCCCCCGGTGCGCTCAGAAGATTGAACTTTATGAAAACTCAAGAATTATATTAAGGGAAGACTTTTTGCCGGAATTGTCAGACGGCGTACGGATAAGCCTTGAAGACTCAATTATGGCGAAAGTTACCGCAGAAGAAGAAGCTGAAGAAGCCTACGCTAGTCCCGGCGGTCTTTCTACACGCGGCTGGGTAATCGCAGGTCTTGTCATTTTGATCTCCCTTGCGACCGCTTTTTTCGGTCTTGATTTCAAGAGGCTTGCTACCGAATCTGGAATGTCTTTCCTGCTTCCTGTAGGAATTACAATCGGTATTGTGCTTACTACCTACGGCGCGTTTTTTATCGGTAGCCACTTAAAGGAACTATCAGAGCGCTTTGGCTTATAAAAACTTCCTTCGCGCTTTTTTCGCTATTTCAGGCTTAATCATTTGCGTTTTAGCGTCATGCGCAAAAACAGAATCTTCACGCATTGAACTCGCCCTTGGGACTGTTTGTTCCATTACGCTCTTTGAGCAGGGACAAGAAAGTGTTTATGACGAAATTTTTTCGAGAATACGCGAAATTGAAAGTCTTATGAGCGTAAACATCCCAAGCTCAGACGTTAGCAGAATAAACGCCGCCGCTGGAATTGAGCCGGTACAGGTTGACAAAGACACATTCAAAGTAATCGCCCACGCTATTTATTTCGCGGAGTTGTCAGGCGGCGCACTTGACCCGACAGTGGGACCATTAGTGGCTTTGTGGGGGATTAACAGCCCTGCCCCCCATGTCCCAACACAGGAAGAAATTAACAGCGTTCTGCCGCTTGTAAATTGGCGTAACGTTGAATTGTACAATCAAAGCGTATATCTGACACGCAGGGGCATGGCTCTTGACCTTGGAGCAATAGCGAAAGGTTACGCCGCAGATGAAGCCGCTCGGATCATAAGGGAAGCCGGAATAAACCGCGCAAGAATTGATCTGGGCGGAAACATAATTCTCATTGGTCAAAAGAAAGACCGCAGTCCGTGGAGGGTTGGAATTCAAAACCCCGAAGAAAGTCACGGCGCTATTACAGGGATTTTACAAATACCGGAGCAGTCCGTTGTAACTTCCGGCATTTATGAGCGTTTCTTTGAAGAAAACGGAAAGCGCTATCATCACATTTTTCTGCCTTCAAACGGATATCCTGTAGACAACGGACTTACCTCTGTAACAATAATAACAGAAAATTCGATAGACGCGGACGCACTGTCAACGTCGGTATTTGTTTTGGGCTATGAGCGAGGAAGGCTTTTACTTGAATCAATACCGCAAACAGAGGCTGTCTTTATTTTTAGCGACAGGAGCATACGGACAACGCCCGGCGCAATGTTTATTTTAACGGATAAAAGTTTTTCTGTTAAGCGTTAAAACTTTTTATTTTAAGATGTTATAACCCTATCTACTTGGGCTGTACAAGAAAAATATAAAACCACGGGAGCCACGAAAGTACAATCACCGCGATCAAAACAATAACCCCCAAAGGCTTAGTTTTAACTTCATTAACTTGCGGCTGGGAAACAGTTTCTTCGCTGAGTTCCAACATCATGTTATCAATTTCTGAAATTAAATTTTTGCCTGTTATGCGGTATTTTCTGTTTATTATAATCGAAAACATTCGAAGGGATTCGCCAAGTATTTGCCCAAAAGAGCCGGGGAATTTTAAGTCCTGCCTTACCGTAACCTTCGACAGCATGACAAGCGCTGAAAGGGTAATCGCTCTGTGAATACCTGCTAACAGAGCGCCAGATGTAACTTTGAACGCTCCTATAGAAAAAAGAACACGCCCGTAGGGGATGATAAGGTTAAAGGCGACTATAAAAATTATTATAAAAATTGTTAATAAAAAATCTATTCTTTTTCCTGAGAGCAATGCTAAAAATAAAAAAAATAAAAATTGAATTACCCGGTACTCAGTACTTGGATTAAAAAGCAGGGCAGGCATGATTATAAGCCCTGCTAAAAACAACGCTCTTGCGCTAAAAATATTTTCGTATACTTCACGCCTTCGCATTCTCTTCCCTCTGCATAACTTCCGCGCCGGTGTCAGCATTGCTTTGATACCACCGCGATTTCCGCGTGAAGACTTCGCAAAAAATACCTAAAACAATTCCTGTAACAAGACCTGCGATTAAAAACGGCGGCGCAATATAGCGGACGTTCTCCCGAAAAATAAAAAAATAGGCAAGCGCAAGCTGTGAAAGATTGGAAACAACGGCTCCGGCAGTTCCTACCCCGATGAACGTTATCCGCTCTTTTCCAAGCGTAGCGCGAAGAACATACATCAGTATTGCCGACAAAAAAGTTCCCGTAAGTGAAAATAAAAAAATATATGAAAATAATGTCCCTGTAATTAACGCCTGACCAAGTACCTTAATGCAAACTAAAACCAAAAATGTATGTATGGGGAAGATGTCAAGGGCAAGCATGAGCGGCAGATTGGCAAGCCCTATTCGCATAAACGGCAGGGGCTTTGGGATCATGTATTCAACAGCGGAAAGGAACAGGCAGAATGCGCCAAGCAGGGCGAGGTTTTTTCTACCATGAGATGTAACCAAACTCATCCTCCTGAGAACTATGTATCAGCAATAAAACATTATTCGGAAGACATGCCGCCCACTGCCCTTTTTCGGAAATCGCGCCTGTAGATATACAAGTCTTATTATCGCACGGCGAAGTTTCTATCCATGCTTTGCGTTCATGGAGACGCACCACTGTATTTCCAAGTGGTCCGGGAATAATAATCGTCTCTTCGGCTTCAACAGGATAGACCCACTCTCCGTTCTGCCCGCGTATCAAAACTTGAGTGTTTCCCTGCGGTTTCATGTACACCATATATGCCGCGAAAAAAGTCAAAGCCGTAACCAGCAGAATAATGAAAATATCAATAAACTTTATATATCTCTTCATAAAATAATAATATCGCAGTTTGCCGGTCTTTACAATTCAATAATTAACCGTTAAATTGTTCCTATGAAGAAAATCTCGCTAACGGGGATAAAACCAACCGGGGATTTACACATTGGCAATTATTTTGGCGCGATTAAGCCCGCGCTGGAGCTTGCCAAAGAATACGATGCCCGTTATTTTATTGCCGACTATCACGCGCTTAATACGGTAAAAGACCGTAAGGAACTCAATTCAACGATCAGGCAGGTAGCCGCAGGATGGCTCGCGTCGGGGTTGGACCCGGAAAAGGTAATTTTCTACCGCCAGAGTTCGATCCCCGAAGTTTTTGAACTGACCACAATGCTGATGGCATTTACCGCAAAGGGGCTGATGAACCGCGCCCATGCCTACAAAGCCGCCGTTCAGGAAAACAGCGAAAAAGGCGATGACACCGATGCCGGAATTAATATGGGGCTTTTTACGTATCCTGTTCTGATGGCGGCGGATATTATTATTTTTGATTCCGATGTCGTGCCTGTCGGAAAAGATCAGGTACAGCATATTGAAATGGCGCAGGATATAGCGCAGTCGGTAAACGCAAACTACGGTCAGCAGGTGCTGAAAATTCCTCAGGCGGCAGTTCAGGAAGATTCCGCTGTTATACCGGGGCTTGACGGGCGCAAGATGAGTAAGAGTTATAACAATGTCATTCCGCTGTTCGCCCCTGAGAACACACTGAAAAAAACAATTATGCGCATAACAACTAATTCCCAGTCCGTAGAAGAGCCGAAAGACCCTGACACAAGTCAGATTTTTCAGCTTTACAAATTATTCGCGGATGACGGCGAGCAATCCGCTCTTGCCTCTCGCTATCGATCGGGCGGCATGGGCTGGGGCGAGGCGAAGGAAGAGTTGTTCCGTGTTATAAACCGCCGTCTCTCCCCTATTCGGGAAAAATTTGACGCGATCATAGCGGACGTTCCGTCTATCGATAAAATTCTGGCGGAAGGAGCACAAAAGGCGCGTCCTATCGCCGCCGCTACCGTAAAACGCTTTCGTAAAGCGGCAGGGATAGATTGATGAACTCAATAGCTTGTATAGGAAGCGGCAACATGGGCTTCGCTTTGATGAAATGCGCCGCCAAAGAAACAGAAGTTTATTTTACCGATGCGGACGCGCAAAAAGCAAAATCCGCGGCGGATTCTCTTGGAGCGAAGGTTTTATCTTCCAATACCGAAGCTGTTGAAAAATGCGGCTTTGTTTTCCTCGCTGTCAAGCCGCAGGTTCTGCCTCAGGTGTTAGCTGAAATTGCTCCTGCCGTAAGAAAAACAAAACCGGTTTTAGTTTCGATGGCGGCAGGCTGGTCAATAGGAAAGATACAATCGGCTATCGGGGAAAAATCGCCTGTGGTGCGAATAATGCCGAATACTCCGGCGCTCATCGGAAGAGGAATGATCGCTATGTCTTCTTCGCCTGAAGTTTCGGCGCAGAGCGTACAAGAGTTGGAAAAAATTCTTGGCAAAGCCGGTATTGTTGACTGTGTTGATGAACGCTGTATGGACGCTGTTACAGGGCTTTCCGGTTCAGGTCCCGCGTTTGTGTATTTATTTATTGAAGCTCTTGCGGACGGAGGGGTACGCGCCGGACTGCCCAGAGACAAAGCTCTCTGTTACGCCACCCAGACAGTAGCGGGAGCGTCTGCAATGGTTCAGGAAACGGGAAAACATCCGGGCGAATTGAAGGACATGGTAACATCTCCGGGCGGCACTACGATAGCGGGAATTGCCGCCCTTGAAGACGGCGCGTTTCGCAGTACGGTTATTAAAGCTGTAGAAGCCGCATGGAAACGCTCGACGGAACTTGGGTAGCAGTTAGTTAGTTATGTGCAATTGGATTAAAAAATATTGAATATAGGAAGGTGTTGACAAAAAACGTTATAATATAAGTATGGACAAAGTGAATTATATATTTATATTATTACTCTTCTTTATACCTGTAATTTTTGAATTACTATTTTGGAAGAAAATAATTCTTAAATATGGAATAACAATATACAAAAAGACATTACTTATAAATAAGAATGTATGTACCAATTATATTGGGAAAATATTGGAAAAAGAGGATGCAATAATAGAAATAATCAGCAATGATATTTTTATATTTGAAGCAAATAGAAAATTATTATTTCCTCAATTTGATCCAATAATTCATGGATTTTGTAAAATAAATAAAGATACAGCTATTATAAAAATTAAGAAACCTTTGGCGTATATTCCATTAATAATTTATTTTATATTTTTATTTTATTCATTTGGAATAATCAGTAATATAATATTTATTTTAATATTCTCATTAATTTTTTTAGGGATTCCGGTATTATTGAATTATTTAAAAATAAAATCAATGATTTATGATATTGAATATTTTATAAATACTGATTTTAAAAATATGATAGTATAAAATATGGTGTATAATCAACGGTAGCAGATACCACGGCGGATAAACGCACGGTGCAACCGTGTGGATGATTAGTGCTTCACGCCGTAGCACTAGTAAAAGTAACACCCTTGAAAAAGTAAGGCATACTTTAGTATGCCGTCAGTGCGTTGCCTGGTAGTTTGTAACAACTAGTGTGCCATACTTATAGGGTACGCTATATGTAGCGGTATTTGTTTACTCAGCATGGGAAGGAGAGCATATTGATCTGGTATTTCAGCTATTTTTGTGGATATATTTAACAATAATTATACATTTTGGGATTATTAATTAACCGCAAATTTACCGATAAATAAGTATGATCCGTACCCTTTTTCTGTCTATTTTCATGCTTTTTGCCGTTTTTGCCTCTCTTTTTGCCCAAGGCGGCGTATTGGAAAACCAAACCTATGTAATCCGAGGCGAAGTGTATGTTGACCTTGAGCCAATGTACGCAGGTCATGTAGATACAGAATACCCCCTTGATGTCCCAATGGCAGGACGCAGAGCGCTCGAAGAATTGTCCATGTTTTTTTCCGCGATGATTTATGGCTGGTCTTTTAATTATGAGGTAGGAGAGAGGGCAAGGCGGATCGAAGAAAACCTTGTATTGGAGCCTATCGCAACAATTCGGTACGGAGACCCTGCTTTGCGCGTAACAGATACTGAAGTCATAGATAACCGCCTTAGGGTATGGGCTGACTACCACTTGAACGACACAGCGCAGAGAAGAATTCATGTGTGGCGTACGGGGATGATTAGAAACGCTCAAGCTACAGGCTACGGTCCGTCTTATGTCGAAGAATATCCGGGCTGGATCGCGCTAAAACGAATTGCTCTGGAAGACGCGGCAAGAGAGGCTCTACGCGCGATGTTACGAGGCAGTGAAAGAAACCGTCCAAAGGAAGTTACCGGTTTTATCAGCCTTGCAGAGTTTCCGCGCTACTATATTTCCAGCGGCAGATGGGCGGCTTTTGCCCGTTTCAGAGTCCAAATTACAGAAATAATTCCATACAGTGTTTATTAAAATAAATTATAATAAATCATAAGTAAACGACGGTTTTATCCGGTACTGAGGAATATTCCGTCCACGAATAATCGCGCAGTTTCGTCCGTTTGCCTTGGCTGAGTAAAGTGCCTTGTCGGCTAAATTATAAAGCTCTTCCTTAGTAGAAGAAAAACCGCACTTCTCGATATGTACCCCCATGCTCAGCGTTACATACTCACAAATATATGATTTTTCATGGGGGATTTTAAGTTCTCCTATCAATTGATTAAACTCTGATACAACAGTATCTACATGGGATATGTCTTTTTCAAACCAAAGCAGGGCAAATTCTTCGCCGCCGACTCTGGCGCAATAAATGCCCATAGTCTCTTTTAATTTGTTAAATGCCCCGCCTATAGAACGAAGGCAATCATCACCTTTTTGTTGCCCATAAAAATCGTTGTAGAACTTAAAGAAATCTATGTCGGCAATCGCTACACAAAGAAAATCATCCGAAAACCTGTAAGTCCCCATATACCGCTGGAAAGTATGCATAAAACTACGGCTGTTTCTAAGCTGGGTCAATTCATCAGTCGTATTTTCATCAAAATATTTGTTGCGTTCATCTTCCAGTTTATTAGCGCTTAATACCCATACAAGCTGAAGCATTGTTATACGCCAGCAAAGAAATAAACTTACAAACATAATATTGCTCATGCCCAAGGGTATAGTAACGCCAAAAGTACAATAATTTACGCATTTAAAATTATTTTTTCCCGGAGTACAGTGTAAATTCCATTTTTTGTTTGTTTTGTGAAAGCATACTCAGCCATAAATTTTTCTTTTTGGTGATTTCTTTGCTTTTGCGTCCAATGGTACGCAGTTTTTCAAAAACTTGCGAGCCGTTCTTGGCGGCAAGCCATGTTTTATAGTGATCTCCCAGAAATATTATCTCGGCTTTTTCATCAACTTCTTTATCAATGTGTTTTTCAAAAGCGTTAAGCAAAAGCTGGTATTTATCCGTAATTCCTTTAAGGTAGTCAAGGATCAATCTGTCAAATGCCGGAATATGTTCGCTGATATAAATAAGATGATTTAAAAATTCCACCGCAAGATAATAGTCCTCGCTTACGCAATACGCCTTCATTCCAAGACGGCATATTTGCACATAAGACTCATTGACAATAGTCTGCATACCATGAATAGGAACCGCCGGTGTAATTGAAAATGGAGGCATGGATTGAGCGACCCTTATAAGCAATGTCATCAAATCCTGATATATGCGCTGTTCCCACAAATTTTCACGCGTAGAAGAAAAAAGCTGTGTCATATCTTCGGAAAAATTTTCCTTGTAACGTTCAGTCTTAAAAAAGACAACTTCACATGTGGGAATCATTACACCCTTAAACTCAATGTGTCCGGTATCAAAAAAGTAAATTGAATCATTCTGCGAAAGAACGCATTTATTGGCGGCGTTTTCTTTCTCATAGTTCATCATAACCTGCTTGGCAATCATGATCCTTGATTCATTTGGTGAAAGTTCATTTGCTCTTGTTTGCAGTCTTGCGCCGGAATTAAGAAGGAAGCCCGCAAGGTTACCCCTCTCTGTAATGATCAGGGGGCTCTGTGTATTGCCGCCCGTAATTCCGGCGGTAATTTTAAAGACCGGCAGGGCTTCGGCATTACCTGCGCGTTTTGTGGATATCGCAGGATCATTGACTATAGTAGTCTTGCCAAAATAGTCCATTATACAAAGCGTAACCATAAGCGCGTCTGTCGCACTTGCGGCAACAACGACCATCTCGTCTCCGCGCTCCCTCTGGCTAATCGCTCCGCATTGGGAAGAAATCCTCTTTATCTCGTTTTCTATTGCCCAGTCCAAAGTATGCATCATGGATAGGTTCTTTCTGGATTCCATACAAAATTTGGTATAGCCATGAATATCGCACATAGCGACATAGAGGTTGGAAATTTGAAGCGTCTTTTTAAGGTCTCCGGCTTCGGGAAAATCCTTGTCAGGAATAACCATCTCTTTCCAGAGCTTTTTATGCGTATTTGGAGAGATGTCAGAAAAAAAGCCCCAATTCAGGCGTTTTAATAAGGAAAAAGCCCTCATAACGACAGGGTGTGTCCATTTATCCTTTAGTACCGGCGCGACCAGTTCTTTTAGCTTAGCGAATGTAATAATTTCCCTCGCCATTACCTTATCGAAAAGGAAGGAGAAAAATTCATGTTCTGTCATTCCGCTGTTATATTCACTAATATTTTTCACAATTATTACCTAAAGACATTATACTATATCTAAGGAAAAATTAATAGATAGGAAAATAAAATTCTGTTGTTTATACAGCTTCTTTGAGGTATATTGATAGGTAGGGGAAATATGGAGACCGCCGCTGAATTAAACAATTCCGCAATCGCACTGACCGAGGCAAACCAGCCTTTTGAGGCGATTCCGCTGTTCCGTGAAGCGCTGGTTTTAGAGCCGGAAAACCCCCTTTTATGGCTAAATTTGGGCATTGCCCAGCAAAAAACCGGGGAATATTCCTCTGCGATTGAAAGTTTTCAACATTCTTTGGTGATTGATAACGGACTTTCCGAAGCTTGGCATTCCATGGGGCTTATTCATTATGAATTAAACGATTTTAGCCAAGCGGAAAAATGTTACCGCTCTGCCCTCTCCAACAATGATGATGACCCAAAAACATGGAATAATTTGGGAGTTTTGTATTTTAATCAGAAAAATTATGAAGAAGCCCGTAATTGTTTTGAAAAATCGGTCTGTCTCTGTCCCCAATTCCATGATGCGCTGGTTAACCTGCGCGATACTTGCAGGGAGCTTGGCGATTACCGGGCGGCGGCGGAATTCGAGCGAAATATTTCAAGCTTGGATCACGACGGCAGGGACAGTAATTCCAGATGAAAGTGCTCTATGTAGCCGAACTGGTCAGCAAGACCGGGGTTTTTGTTTTTAAAAAAATCATAAATGATCTAAAAAAACGCTACCCGCATGATTTTTTAATTGTCTGCGCTGACGGCGCGACGGGCGGAAACGGTCTTGGCAGAAACCACGCCGCCTACATTCATAAACTTGGCGCAAACGCGATTACCCTTGGCGACTGTTGTTTTTATAAAAAGGATTTAACCGAAGATTTAGAAAAATTTCCATACGTTCTTCGTCCTGAAAATTTGAACACACAAGCTCCCGGAAGCGGCTCAAAAGTTTTTAACGTGGGAAACGAAAAAATAGCCGTTGTGGTTTTTATAGGACAGAACAGTTTTGGGCGGCTTCACGGGAACAGTCCCTTCACTGCTCTTGATGGCGTACTTGAGCGGTTAAGAAAACAAACTCCGTATATCATAGTTGATTTTCACGCGCAGGCAAGCGCCGAAAAAAAGACTTTATTTTACGCCGCCGACGGTCTTTGTTCCGCAGTGATTGGCTCTCACACAAGAGTTCAGACCGCCGATGAGACAATAATGCCCGGCGGAACAGCGGTAATCAGCGACGCGGGCAGAACAGGGAGCCAACAATCCGTCGGCGGCTGTGATGTAACTTCCCGTATTAAAGAATATCTCACCGGAATTCCCGACTGGACAAAAGAAGCATGGGAAGAGCCGCAGTTACAGGGCGTATACCTCGACATCGGCAAAGACGGCAAAGCGCGATCAATTGAAAGGGTGCGCCTTAGCCTTGAGATTGATTCAAAAAATATTCCAAACGAAGACGATTAGTTGCTTTCCTTTACGATTTCAATCTTTACTCCGTCGTTTTGATCGGGTTCGTCTTTGGGCGGAATGACAACGCGTAGTATTCCGTTCTTATAAACCGCTTTTACTTTTTCCTGAGCGTATTTATCAAGGGGCACATAGTACTTCTGCTTTTCGATATCCTTCATTTTAAGACGGCGTTTGAAGTAGCGGACATTTTCTTCGGATTGAAACTTCACCGTCTCGTCAGTTTGAGCAGAAGCGTCTCCAATTTTCGCGGAAAAAACCATGTAATCGTTTTGGAAAGAAAGACTGATGTCCTTTTCGTCAAAGCCGGCAAGGGCGAATTCAAAAACCAAAGACCTGTCTTCTGTCATAAAAACATTCATTGGCGGATATGAATAGCTTGGGTAAAAATCGGTATTCTCGTCAGAAAAATGCTTGTCAAAGGAGAAAAAAGGCTCCCGGCTAAAACCCGCGCCGCCGTTGCAATTTTTTAAATTCCTGTGGAATTCGTCCTTAAACTCCTGGGCGGCTTCGAAAATTTCATCGAAGATATTGCCCAAGTCCATGTAATTTCTTGTTCCTTTCATAATAATACCTCTTTGCCAAACGCTTTCGCCGTGTTGGCTTGGAATACAGAACCCCCATACGGGCGATTCAGAAGAGAGCAACGCTCCTTTTTACAATATACGATTAATTGGGGGAAAAGTCAAATGAACAATAGGGCAAATAAGAAGAGTCAACGAATGACACGAATTGAGCGAATGAAGAGGAAGAATAAACCACACGCCCAAGCAAGCACCGCGTCAAGCGGTGTCCGATGAATAAGTCTACACGGCGTGGCGCACAAAAAATGTAATCCAGATGGAAATGGCGCGAAGGCTTTAGCCTGAGTAGCGCGCCGAACACGGAGGGCACGGAGGGAAGAAGGGAAAAAGGGCGCAAGCCTGACGGCGGTTTTTCGGAGCCTAGTCGGTTTTGCTATTTGAATTGCCACACAAGCGGCTTCCCTACTTTTAGCATTTTGTGAGGCGAAGTAGCATTTTTAATTAAGTCTCTCCCAATATTTAATTTGATATATAAAACCATTTTCAAATATTAAAGTCCATTCTTCAGCAGAATAAATATTAGGAGTATACATAATAGAGTTACTATCATAATCAGCAATATTCCCAAAGTTATCATCAGTCAAGAATTCCTCTATATTTCTATACGGAAACAATTCCAGAAAATTTTCTTTATTTAATGTAATAGAAAAAGAACTAATTAAATATCTTGGAATACCAACAGCCTCATAAACGCTGAGTTTTATAAAGTCATATTCTATGGTATAAAAATAATCATTATCTCCGGTATGACGATTTATCACTGTATCTTTTTTAGTAATATTGTAAGGTTCATTTACATTCAAAAGAGAAATCCAATTTTTAAAAGTATTATTATCCCTTAATCTTACCATTTCATTTATATTCAAAAAGTTATTAATATATTCAATAATTTCAATTAAAGTGTATTTTACAATTAACTCATTATTTATATTTCGTTCTAAATCAGGGATTTCTACATAATTTTCAGTTTGAATATTTGTTTCAATAGGCGGAGTTTGTAATTCATTTATTATAACGGGAATGTTGGATTCAGATTCTAAATGAATAGATTTCTTTTGTTTTTCGCATGAAATAAAAAAATATACAGTGATTATTAAAATTATAGTCAATATTTTATTCATATATCCTCCTTTAAATATATAATCATATTATTTTTTATTTGTCAAGATTTTTTAAATTTTGCTATGTTGCCTAGCGTGAAAGTTGTATATGACCAGTTTACCAGCCCTGCGGAACCAGAACCGCTTTAGCCCTTTGAATTGCTACTCAAGCGGCTTCCTGCACATACAATTTCTGTTATGCGAAGTTATGGTATATTTATACACTATTTTTTATAAATTATTTTTTAAGTATTTTTTCCATTTCCAATATTGCGGCTCTCACAGCCTCAATTGGATACGAATAATCACCACCATGAGAACCTCTAAAAGATGCAAGTATATATCCAGACAAATAATCTGCAATATTTATTGTGCAGTATGTATAATCTGTAGTACCACCTCCATATTGAGTTATATAGAGTTGACTGGACGAAGACATTCCAGCGGTAACTATAAATGTCTTTGCTTGATCTTCAGCACTCAATGTACCAATACGGTTATCACCAATTACGGTATAACCAAATGATACCAATGCATTTTGTATCTCAATCTGTGCATCAAAAGCACTAGAACCTCCAGAAATATCCGATCCGATAGCCGCAAAAGAATATTTAGAAAAATCAACATTGGGAGAAATTGTGCTTGAAGATTTTGCTGTAGCACAACCACAAAGAAACACACAAACAAAGAGCGATAAAAATAAATTTTTCATAAAAACATCCCTTCAAAAAAATAATTCCGCCACGAGACGGAGTTTGGCATAACCAGCTATTTTTGTCAATATATTAATACACGCCAACAGCACATTAGCCTACAGTCGCAAAAAAAAATTAAGACCATTCCCCTATATTAATTTGCCACAATTTCACCTCGCTTCCCCTATTCGTTTCCATTCGTTCCATTCGTGTAATTCGTTGATCCGTCTTCATTCGTATCAATTCGTTGAAGCGGTTATTAGTAACCGTCCGCCGCGTTGCCGGAAAGGAGTTTTACCGCTGAACTTGTGCCGATACGAGCGGCTCCCGCGTTGATGAAGGCTTCCAAATCTTCGCGGGTTTTTACTCCGCCTGCGGCTTTGATTTTTACTTGAGGACCAATGTGCTTTTTAAAGAGTTCAATGTCTGCCAAAGTAGCGCCGCCTGTTCCAAAACCTGTTGAGGTTTTGATAAAGTCAGCGCCGGATTCAGTAACAATTCCGCATAGGCGTATTTTTTCGTCTTCTGTTAAATAGCAGGTTTCTATTATCACTTTAAGGATTTTGTTGCCGCAAGATTTTTTTATCAGTTTTATTTCTTCAAGGACAAAATCAAAATTGCCGTTTTTAACATCGCCAACATTAATGACCATGTCGATTTCTGACGCGCCGCTTTGAATGGCGCGTTCTGCTTCAAGAACTTTCGCGGCTGTAATACTGTAGCCAAGGGGGAAGCCAATCACGGTGCAGATGTTTAAATTATTGTACTCATTATGAATTGGTTTTACATAAGAAGGGGGAACACATACCGAAGCTGTCTTAAATTGCACCGCTTCATCGCAGAGGGTTTTAATTTCTTCCCACGAAGAAACCATCTTTAAAAGCGTATGATCGATAAAAGTTAAAATTTTTTCGTTTGTCATAATAGTTTAATATCAATCCCCGAAAAATCGTTATCTATCTTGAGCGAGTCAAGAATTTGCGAAATCTGCCCACGGTGATGGGTATTGTGAACAGAAAACTGCTGAAGCATAAACCGCAACGGAACCGAAGGAGGCTTGCCCTTATACCAGTCGATATTAACAGGCGCGTTAAAATCCTTATCATTCAGGGCGTTTATAAAATCAATAAAAGCCTTGTCAACAATTTTTGATGAAGAGACAACTTTCTTCCATTGAGCTTCTGTAAGTTTGCCTTTGAAGTGTTCGATTTTCGCGGCATCTTCCAGCGCTTTAAGAGCCTCGGCGTTGTCTTTTACAGTTTCCTTAAAGAGTGAAAGAAAAAAGCACGCCGCTCCCAGATTGTGCCTGAAAAGAGCGGAAAGGCTTCCGTAAAAACTTTTGCGGTTTTTTTCACGCTCTTCATTGGAAAGTTTCCCAAGTATAGACGCGACTTTCTTATTGGTGTCTTCATTGTATTTCGCAATGGTTGAAAAATTTTCTTTCATATTTTCTCCCGATAAATTACAGAACCGGCGATTTAATTTCACCGGTTCTGTTAAACCATTACATCATTTAATATACAATTCCCGCTCCACATATTTGGTGTGGAGGAGTTCATGCGCTTTGTGTCCGCCCGGCTCTCCAAGGAATTCCTTGTAAACCTGTCCGATAAACGGATTTTGATGTGAACAGCGGAACTGAGATTTTTCATCATCGTTGTAAAGACCTTTGATGCGCTGTTGACGGATTTCATCGGTAGCGCCATAAGGCTGACCGCCACCGGCAATACAGCCGCCGCGGCACGCCATTACTTCTATAAAGTGATACGGTGGCTCTTTGCCCGCTTCCCTTGCGGCACGGAGCTTATCCAGTACCGCGGCAATGTTGCCCATCTGGTGCGCTACGGCAATGCGTATCTTTGTACCGTTGCCAAAGTCAACTTCACCTTCCTTTACACCTTCAAGTCCTCGGGCGGGTTTGAAATTGACGTCTCCCAGCTCTTTTTTTGTTACAAGATAGTAAGCGCTACGAACAGCGGCTTCCATTACGCCGCCCGTTACGCCAAATATAGTCCCCGCGCCCGTGTACGGTCCCAGCGGACTGTCGGCTTCTTCGTCATCAAGTTTGAGGATTTCAATGCCTGCCTGTTTGATCATACGCGCGAGTTCTCTTGTGGTAATTACAATGTCTACATCGTAGCCGTGACCCGCGCTCTTCATGTCGTCGTTGCGGTGGGTTTCCCACTTTTTCGCGGTACACGGCATGACAGACACAGAGTACACTTTGTCAGGGTCTATTCCGGCTTTTTTAGCCCAATAAGCCTTGATCATAGCTCCCATCATCTGCTGGGGAGACTTCGCCGTTGAAAAATTGGGAATCATGTCGGCATAGTATTTTTCCATATAATCGACCCAAGCGGGACAGCAGGAAGTGATGAGAGGGATTGAACTTTTCTTATCGCCAAGGCGTTTAACAAGCTCCGAGCCTTCTTCCATGATGGTGAGGTCTGCGGAGAAGTTTGTATCGAAGACGGTCTTAAATCCAAGACGGCGCAGAGCGGCGTAGATTTTCTTTGTGAACACAACTCCCGGTTCAAGATTGAACTCTTCCGCCAGAGCGACACGGACAGCAGGAGCAATCTGCACTACTGTGTGCTTGTCCTGATCCTGCAGAGCGTTCCATACTTTTACAGTGTCGTCACGCTCATAAATCGCGCCAACAGGGCAATGCGCCGCGCACTGACCGCACTTTATGCACGGACTTTCACCTAACGGAGCGTCCGCCGCGCTCGCTATTTTCCCTTTTATGCCCCGTCCAAGGAATTCCAACGCCCAGACATTTTGCACTTCCTGACAAACTTTTACGCACCTGCCGCAACGAATACATTTTTCGGGGCAGAGTACAATCGCGGGGTTTGAATCATCGATTGGCAAATTGTTCTTCACTTTTAAGAAAGGCGCTTCCCTAATACCGAATTCAGCCGCCAAATCCTGAAGTTCGCAGGACTGATTGCGCGGACACTGGAGACAGTCATTGGGGTGGTTAGAAAGGATCAGTTCAAGGACTGTACGCCTTACGGCGATGATCTCAGGATCGTGGGTAATAATGTTCATGTTATTTTCACAAGCGGTACAACAGGCGCGAACCATCTTTGGGGAGCCCGCGAGTCTTACAATGCAGATACCGCATGATGCCCATGGCGTAATATCCGGATTGTAACAGAGGGTGGGAATTTTTATATTCACCTTTTTTGCCGCATCAAGGATCGTCGTCCCCGGCTCTACTTCAAATGCTTTTCCGTTAATAGTTATGTTAATCATTTTTTCCCTCCTTAACCTTTAAGCACCGCGTTGAATTTGCAAGTTGTCAAGCACTCGCCGCATTTCAAACAATCAGCCTGATTGATCGTATACGGCGGACGTTTTTTGTCGGGATACTTTGACGCGTCTTCCGCGACAATACAATTCGCAGGGCACTTTTTAGCGCACGCGCCGCACCCGATACACTTTGGAGCGTCAATCGTAAAGCTGACAAGTTTTTTGCATTTTCCAGAACGGCATTTTTTATCGTGAATATGTTCAAGATATTCCTCTCGGAAATTTTTTATGGTAGATATAACAGGATTTGCCGCTGTACAACCAAGCATACAAAGCGAAGCTCTTGTCATCGCGTTCCCGATTGATTCAAGTTTTTCAATGTCTTCGTCCGAGCCCTTGCCTTCCGCGATTTTTTCCAGAAGTTTAAGGATTTGCGTAGTGCCAATTCTGCACGGCGAACATTTGCCGCAACTTTCATCAACGCAGAAATCCATATAGAAGCGTGATACGTCAACTACGCAGTCATCTTCGTCCATGACAATCATGCCGCCTGAGCCCATCATTGAGCCGTTAGCTACCAGTGATTCAAAGTCGATAGGAACATCAAGGGATTTTTCGGTAAGAATGCCGCCTGATGGTCCTCCGCTCTGCACTCCTTTGAATTTCTTTCCGTCTTTTATGCCGCCTCCGACATCGAAAACTATTTCGCGTAACGTTGTGCCCATCGGCACTTCGACAAGTCCTGAGTTTTTTACCTTTCCTGTAAGGGCGAATACTTTGGTTCCCTTTGATTTTTCAGTTCCGATTTTAGCAAGCCACGCGCCGCCTTTCGCGGTAATTACAGGCACATTCGCAAGCGTTTCAACATTGTTGATAATGGTGGGTTTTTGCCACAAACCTTTGTTCGCTGGGAACGGCGGTTTTGGAACGGGCATTCCGCGATTGCCTTCTACGGATTTAATAAGCGCGGTTTCTTCGCCGCAGACAAACGCGCCGGCTCCAAGGCGGATTTCAATATCAAAATCAAAATTGGAACCTAAAATGTTTTTGCCTAACAGCCCGTAATCGCGCGCCTGTACAAGGGCGATTTTAAGGCGTTCAATCGCAAGCGGATACTCGGCGCGGATGTAAACAAAGCCCTGATTTGAGCCAATCGCTTTTCCCGCCGTAATCATTCCTTCGATTACCGAATGAGGGTCGCCTTCTATTGTGGAGCGATCCATGTAAGCGCCGGGGTCGCCTTCGTCGGCGTTGCAGATAACAAACTTTTGGTCTCCTGCGGCTTTACGCGCCAAATCCCATTTAAGCCATGTTGGGAAGCCCGCGCCGCCTCTTCCGCGAAGACCGGAAGTTTTCATCTCTTCGATTATTTGTTCCGGCGTCCATTCAAAAAGAACTTTTTCAAGACCGCTGTAGCCTTCGCGTGCGATATATTCATCTATGCTTTCGGGATTAATGACGCCGCAGTTGCGAAGCACTACGCGAAACTGTTTTTGATAGAAAGGAATATCTTCCACGGCAAAAACATCTTTTTTTGAATCCCCTTCGTTATAAAGAAGCCGTTTTACTTCCCTTCCCTTGACAATTTGCTCAGCGATGATTTCTTTTGCGTCATCGGGTTTTACATCGACATAAAAAGAATCTTCCGGCAAAACTTTTACAATTGGTCCTCTTTCACAGAAACCAAAACAGCCTGTTTTTACAATCTGTACTTGATCTTTAACGCCCTGTTTTTCCGCCTCGGCAGTAAGCTGATTAAAAAGCTCTACGCCTTTGTTTGATTCACAGGCAGTACCGCTACAAGCCAGAATATAATGGTTATACGCCATTTTTTCCCCCTTTTATTTAGTACTCAAAATATCAACAGCAGGACGATCCAAAATGTGCTCGCCCAATAACTCCTTGCCGATTATATGCTTTTGAATAATTTGTTTGGCAACTCCCGCGTCCACTTTGCCGTAAATAACAGGCGGCATTCCCGGAGCGATAATTTCTACAGTAGGTTCGGAATGGCAAAGCCCCATGCATCCGGTCTGCCTTACAAGACATGAATCAACAAGTTTGTTTTCATCAAGCCCGGCGAGAAAAGCGTCCAAAGTCTGCTTCGCTCCTGCCGCGATACCGCAAGTTCCCATACCGACAATAATTTGAACTTCCTTGCCGTCAGCGTCACGCTTGCGAAGGTCTGTCTTTTTTTCATCCCTCAATTTTCTTAAATCATCCAGACTCATCTTTGCCATAATTCTTACTCCTCACTTTCTTCAAGGGAGCGCAGGTATTGTCCAAGCAAGACCAGCGTCCCGGCATCTTCAAGACTCCCAAGAGCCTCGGCGAGTTCCGATTTACGAAACTCATATTCATCGTTCTTCGATTTTCGCCGTACTAAAATTTCCGCCGAACTTTCAAACATCAAAATCGTCCTGAACATTCCCGGAATATCTCCGGCAGGCGGGGTGTCAACGTTTCCGGTATCAAACCATGCCGTTACAGTTGTCCCCTTACCTTTTTCGGACTTTATATCCCATCCGCCGCCTGACTGCTCCGCAGTCTGCACCAGAAAAGGAAGCCCAAGCCCCACCTTTCTGTGCGGATGCTTTATTCCGTCCGTAACAAACGGATCAAGCGCCCGTTTTAACTGTTCGTCCGTCATCCCCTTTCCGTTGTCCTTTACAAGAAAACGGAATTCTTTATCGTTCTCGCTTACCTCAAGTTCTACCTCAGCGGCTCCCGATTCAACAGCGTTCTGCGTAATGTCGGTAACCAAGTCGGCGAGAGTAAAGTGCATAAACTACACATTCTGATACTTCGCTATAATAGCGGGGAGCATATCCTTGGTAAGTTTACCGTAAGTATCAGTTCCAACCGTAAGCACCGGGGCAAGACCGCAACATCCTACACAACGAACAGGGTCTACAGAAAACTGACCGTCCTGCGTTACGCCGTCGGGCTCCAGCCCCAAGAGGTTTCTGGTTTCATCAATTAAGTCCTGACTGCCCTTTAAATAACAGGCGGTTCCCAGGCAGACCGAGATTTTATGCTTTCCGGGCTTGGTTGTCTTAAAATAGTGATAAAAAGTGATGACTCCGTATATCCGCGCGAGGGAAATCCCTGTAAGCCGAGCCAGTTGTTCAGCGGCGGGGCGGGAAATAAAGCCATAGGTTTCCTGAGTTTTATGGAGAATCATTATAAGACTCCCCGGTTTAACCTTCCATTCTTCTATAAACGATAATAATTCTTTGGGAAAGGTAATATCCCCTTCAGTGTTTGCCATGTGTCCCCCTTTGTGGATATTGTAGCGGTTTACAGGTTTTTTGGCAAGGGCTTGAGAAGGGGAATTAGGCGATTATTGGGGGTTTTGGAGAAAGTATGGAAAATATGTTTTGTGTCAATACCTGCCGCCGCCCCCTCCGTGGCTCCTTCCTGAAGAGCTTATATGACCGCCAAATGAGCCGCCTGATGAACTGTCGGTCTCTCGTTGGGTTTTTGTTACCGTACTGTAAAGGAACCTGTCTTTTTTCACGGTAAAGTTCAGGCTTCCGGGAACGATATACGCGGCGGCTTGAGTCTGGGGTCTGACTAAATTCATACCCCGTTTCCAGATGAAGACAATGATACAGCCAATTCCAAAGGCGGCAAGCCACGCTATGAGTACCATAACAAGGTTCCTCTGGGAAAAGAAATTGTAATTTCTGCCTTTTGCTCCTATGCTTAGGAATTGCTCCCAGTCCATAATAAAGGCACGGAAGGCGGCATAGGAATTGCCTTCTTTAAGGTATTTTACCGTATCAGTTTCCAGCTTTTGAAAGGCGTATGCGTTCAGAATTTTTTCACCCCTGCCAGAAGTGCTGAACCAGTAATCCCTGCTTCCTGTAACTTGGAGGAAGAGACAGCCGTCCCTGTCAGCGCCAAGACCATAGCCGTTATTATCGAAAAAGTCATCCGCGTAATTCATGGGGCTATCCCCAATGCTAGTTTCCGTAACAATGACAAGATCGAAATTGTACGCTGTCGAAATTGAATCTATAAGGTAAGTAAGTTCGGTTTTTTCGGAAATACTTAAAAGCCCCGCGTTATCCACAATGCGGTCGAGGCAAAAAACCTGAACCGAAAAAAAGAAGAACAGAATTGATAAAAATAACAGTTTTGTTTTCACATAATACT
The DNA here is from genome assembly GCA_031254315.1 of Treponema sp. Classification (GTDB taxonomy): domain Bacteria; phylum Spirochaetota; class Spirochaetia; order Treponematales; family Breznakiellaceae; genus WQXQ01. The sequence goes on along the minus strand of JAIRUQ010000088.1, from coordinate 9,964 downwards.
CCTAAGAAAAAATCCTCAAAGCCTGAATTATTAAGGTAAAAACCATTCCGAAAATTCCGGTAAATAAAAGCCTGTATTTCCATGACTTAGCCGGATCGCAAGGAAGCTTTCCCACAAGGCGACCTGATTGGGCGTTCATCATAAAGACATAATTTTCCTTGCGGTATTTGGTATTAAGTATCCACACAGGAAAGAGTGAATAACTGACATTGCCGTCTTTCACGTTTATGTTGGAACTCTCGCAATAAACCGAAGAATAGCCCGAAACGGAGCTGGCAAATTCGGTTTCCACCGAGCTCTTGATTCTTTTTGCCGCCCTACCCTTGCTTTGTTCCGCGTCCACATCGTATTTTTCCGCTGAATAACCGGAAAGATAGGCGCTTTCAAAATCCTTGATTTGGGAGTAATCAAAAGGTTCAATGGCATCCATATAATCGTCGTCCATTTTTTCAGAGCCGTCTACAGGGATTTTTTCAAAACCTAAACTGCCGTCCCGTATTATCGAATAATGATCGGTTTTGGTGTAATGATAATTTTTATCGCTCCATGATTTTATTTTTGTCGCCTTGTAGCGTATATGCGCCATGGCTTTCGCGTCAAAGAGCCAGAACGGAACATAAAGCCCCTGAATACTGTTAATATGATTGTCTTCCTTAAAGAAATCGGGAAGGAGGCGTTTCCCCTGATAAAAGGTTTTAAGTGCCTCCTTTGCCGCGGTTTTGTCCAACTGAAAGGGAATCACATAATTAGGCTTTAACATTCCAATGATGCGTTTGCTGACTATCTGAGCGTTACCGCAACAGGGGCAGACCATTGCTATTGTGTTTTTATCGCCAACCAATTCCGCTCCGCAGGAAGGGCATGAGCCTGTCGTAAGTTCATTGAGATCGCTTTCTTCCCAAGTCTGCGTCTGACTTTCTGTTCCCCATTCAGCATTATCCTTCGACGGAGAAGCTATTTCTTTCTGGTACTCTTCCAGGGCATCGATTTCAAATTCAGCGTCGCAGTAGGGGCATTTCATTGTCTGTTTGGAACTGTCGAATTTAACGGAACCGCCGCAGTTAGGACATTTGTACTCTTTTATTTCCATAATTTCAGCTTCTGCTTTTTTCTAAGACTTTGGCTTGCCACATTCGGCGCAAAACTTGCCGGTGTTTCCGGCGTGTCCGCAAGAACACGTCCATTCAGCTGATACAGGGGAGGGCTTGCCGCACTCCGCGCAAAACTTACCGGTATTCCCGGAATGTCCGCAGGAGCATGTCCAAGCGTTAGGTGCAACAGATGGCGCGGCTGAAGCGTTTTGCGCGCCCATTTGGAACAAGGCTTGCGGATTCATTCCGCCCGCTTGATTCGCCATGCCCATACCCATAAACCCGGTCATTGCGCCTGCAGTATTTCCGGCGGCTGTACGCATGGCGTCTCCTTGAGCGTTCACTAGGGACGCCGCCGCCATTGTTGGATCCTTCATGACCGCCGCTGTCTGAAGTTGTTTGATACGGTTCTCGTCTTCCGCTGAGGCGGTGCAGGTAATTCCAAAGTTGACGATTTCTATGCCTCTGCCTTCCTTCCACTTCGCGCTTAAAGCCTCATTAAGAATTTCCGCCAGCTTATCTGTATGAAACGAAATTTCGTGATACTCCCCCAAACCCAATTTCGCAAGAGACGGACCTAAGACGGTGATGATTTCACTTTTTAGCTGACTGTCGATTTTGTCCCTTGTGTAATTTTCATCAACATTGCCGCAGACATTGGCGTAAAAAAGCAGAGGGTTGCTCATACGGTAGGAATATTCCCCATTGACCCGCAGGCTTATTGTAAGCCGCAGATTGATATTGGGATCAACTATTAAATAGGGAATGGGATTGGGAGTTCCGTATTTGTTCCCTAATATTTCTTTAGTATTAAAATAGTAGATACGCTGATCTTTTCCCGGAATGCCGCCATGCTTGAAACGTTCTCCGATACTTTTAAAAATCCCCACTATGCCCTGATCAAGACCGCCGTAAAAAACACTTGATTCACTTGATTTATCATAGGTGTAATGCCCTTCTTCGGCGCAGAATTCTACAATGTTGCCATTATCAATTATGACCGCCGCTTGCCCCTTGTTCACCACAATGCCGGAACCGTTGGAGATAACATTATCTTCACCCTTTGTATTACTGCTTCTTTTGCCTGTTTTTCTTTGACCCTTGGCGGCAAGAACATCGGCTTCCAAACTTTCGCACACAAAAAACTCCAGCCACTGATCCGCGAAAGTGCCGCCAACAGCTCCTGCCAACGCTTTAATTAATCCCATAATACCTTCTCTCTTTTGATTATTACCTATATAAATATATCAGGAATAGTATTATCGGAAACTATTTATTTGTCAAGAGGCTTTGGGGCAGGGACGAAGGAAGTTATTCAAAAACTGAAGTTTCCGAACAGCTCTAACGAATGTATTCAAAGCACCTCAATATGGCATATTAATGAAAATTAAAAAATTGACACTGCGTCTAATTGGAGTTAGGCGAAATACAACCCAAAATATTTGTCGAAATTTATGTATTGACAGAATAGTAAATATATGGTGTAATATAGGTAATAAAGCATAAATTAATATTTTGCTTTTAATTATATGGAGGATTATATGAAAAGGAACATTTTTTGTGGGATCATTGTGGTTGCCGGAATTATGGTGTTGTCGGCTTGTGGTACTTCAAACAGAACTGGAAATTCTAATGCCATATTAATGTGGCAATCGGAAGTTGAAGCCCATATTTTATCCAATCATAATTCAAATAATAATCTTGTCTATTTCTTTATTAAGAAAGACAAACGAGATGAAAATGCTTACGCTTTTATAATAACGGAACAAATGGATGAATCGGGGAGGATGCAATGTTTGGTTAATTATTCAATGGCAAGGGATATTCCTGGTGTTCGAGTAACCGAAGCGTCGGCAGCTTGGTATAATCAATATTCCCCGGTAGTTATTCAAGATGATAATAGAGGGATTTCTTTGGCAGCGTTTAGTTTACCAAAAAACATAGAAAATATATGGATATTGGTACAAGATTTAACAATAAGTAATAATCAAGCAAATAATCAAGCTTATCCTTTAATGGATTTTAATTTGGGTAAGGAATCAGTTCAATACTATCTAATAAATGCTAGTGCCAGTACGGTTAATGATGTAATGAATAGTGTGGATCGAACAGAATTTGAAAGATTATTAAGGCGAACAACATTTTATGCAACACAAGTTGGCAAAAGATTTCAATTAGGATATATTAGCGGAAAAAGCCAAGTACCACAGCCAGTGGAATAAATATTAATGTTTTTAGATATAAAAAGTAGGTTGTATTTCGCATAACAGGATTGTATGTGAAACTATGAAAAAGAAAATTATAACAACGCCTTTTGACAGAAATAAGTTGCCGCCTAAGCAAAATATAATTCTTGCTTTGCTGATATGGCTGATTTGTCTTTTTGTGGCTATAAAGCATAAATTAAAAATTACAAAAGTCAGGATGAAAGGGCTAAAACCGCCATTTATTGTAATTTCAGCGCACTTATCATTTACTGATTTTTTTATTACGCCTCTTCTGCTGTTTCCTTACCGCGCCAATTATGTTGGAGAACTTGAAACATTCGAAGAATACGGCGAGTGGCTTTTCCGTCAGGTAGGATGTCTTGGAACGAGAAAATATATTAACGATCCGGTTTTAGTCAAAAATATAATAAAAATAATTAAAAGAAAAAGTATATTGGTACTTTATCACGAAGGCAGATTTTCAAACATCGGGACAAACTCAAAACTTGAAGAGTCTGTCGGTAAACTCTGTAAGATGCTTAAAGTACCGGTAGTGAGTGTCAATATGCACGGAAGCTATCTGCGTTCTCCAACATGGGGTAAAAAAGCCAGAAAAGAAGCCAAATTGGAAGCCATAGCCACTCAGGTTTTTACAACTGAGGAGCTTGAAAAAGTATCATATCAGGAAATAAATAAAAAACTACAGGAACATTTAACTTTTGATGACTATAAATGGCAGTTTGATACAAAATTAAAAATAACATATAAAAAGCGCGCGAAAGGAATTGAACTTGTACTGTATTCATGCCCATGCTGTGAAACTGAGTTCAAAATGGAAACAAAAAACGCTGAAATTTTTTGCGGTAATTGCGGAGCAAGGTGGCAATTATCTGAATACGGAACTATGGAACCGCTCAATCCGTCTCAGGAATATAAAAACAGAGAAATTAATTTTTCGCATATACCAAATTGGTATGAATGGCAACGTTCACGAGTTGCCTGTGAAATAGAGTCCGGAAAATATCTTTTGAACATAAAAGTGCATATCGAATCGCTCCCAAATGCCGTAAATTTTATTGATTTGGGCGAAGGGCTTTTAATACACAACGAAAAAGGATTCGCGCTTACGTTTAAGGATTACGAAGAAACCGAAGAGAAAACACTTTGTTTTGTGCCGCTGTCAATGAGTTCGTTACACACAGAGTACAATTACTGTAATAAAGGGCAGTGCATAACACTATCGACTTTTGATAACACATATTTCCTGTATCCAAGAGGAGCGGGATTTAACGCGACAAAAATTCAATTTGCTACCGAATACATGTTTGAACGAGCTAAGCGTAGAGTGAAAAAGAACCCCGATTAAGTATCGGGGCTCTTCATTAATAGGAAATTAACTAAATTTAACGATTCAGTTATCTTTGAAGCAGGAACTCAACACGGCGGTTTTTCCAGTTCTCATCATCGTCTGTATAATCGGCGACTGTTCGTGTAGCCCCCAAACCTACAAAGGACAACCTTGATCTGGCAATACTGTGATTGGTTACTAAATAATCTACTACTGCCCTCGCCCTCTGTTCGCTGATTGGTCTGATGATATTTTCTTCGTTGGTGCGCTCTCTTGTTCCGGGAGCAGTGGCAGGATTCGCATGCCCTTCTACAACAACCCTGTAATTCGGGTACTTATTCAAAGCATTTGCAATGAGCCTGAGAACTCTTGTGTTTGCTCTTCTATCTTCTTCGCTAACCTGATTTAAATCGCTTGAATTGCCGGGGAACATAATGGACGGAACAATAATCCTGAGATTATCGCCGTCTCTTACAACAAGTACGTCAGAAGTGATAACGCCGTCATTATGGGTAGTGGTGTTGCCAAAAATATCGGTTACAGTTATTGAGAACATATAGTCCGTAGCGGACTGTAGCATCTCACCAGTCCGTCTAGGATTAGTGCTTTTTCCGTCCCATGCCCATGTCGAAGGAGGAGTGCCTCTGCCGCTATGTTCAAAGAAGGGTGTTCTTTGGCGTGGAGCCTGATCGCCTTCCTGCGTACTCTGACGCTGTGCCTGACGCAGAGGTTGAATTTGAATAGTCCACTCTTTAATAGCGACAGGATGATTAACCGTGATGGCTATTGGCATTTTGTAATTAACAGAGTCAAGATCAGGGCTGAACAATTCCGGTATTTCAACCGCCACTTCAGGATTGACACCGGGGTTTGTGGATGGTGTTACACATGATACCAGTAAAACAAACACAACTAAAACAAAACCAAAAATTCTTTTCATACAAATCTCCTTTAATGTATAATTTTTTTAATTAAATATTTTATTTTAATATTTGTCAAGGGGCAAGATTGAAGAAAACACGCAGGGATTTACAAAAAAACAGAAAAAAAGGTAGCGACAAAAAACCGCTACCCCTCACTTACTTCGCAGTGCCCATCTGCTCTTTTACAAGTTTATTCCCCATCTCGCGCAGTTGATACTTCTGTATTTTTCCGCTGGATGTAAGCGGGAAACTGTCAACAAAAAACACATATTTGGGTATTTTGTACCTGCCGATCTTATCACGGCAATAGTCGCGGACATCTTCAACACCAAGTTTTACGTCGGGATGAAGAATAACAAATGCGCCAACTTCTTCGCCGTATTTTTCGCTGGCGATACCGACAACCTGTATGTCCTTGATTCCGGGCATGGTGTACAAAAAGTCTTCCACTTCTTTTGGAGAGATATTTTCTCCGCCGCGAATGATCATGTCTTTTATTCTGCCAGTTACTTTGAAATAACCCGCATCGTCCTTGACTCCCCTGTCGCCGGAATGAAGCCAGCCGGTTTTATCAATACATTGATCTGTGGCTTCGGGCATTTTATAGTAACCTTTCATTGTGCTGTAGCCCCGGCAACAGAACTCGCCGTGTTCGCCATTGGGACATTCTTCGCCGGTTTCGGGATTGCGGATTGTTACTTCTACGCCGGGCAGAGCGCGACCAACTGTTTCTACTTTCGCTTCAATGCTGTCGTCGTAACGTGTCTGCGTCATTACAGGAGAAGACTCCGTAAGTCCGTAACAGATCGTTACTTCTTTCATGTACATTTGATCGATAACTTGGCGCATGGTTTCAATCGGACAGGGAGAACCTGCCATGATACCGGTGCGCAAAGTTGAAAGATCAAACATGTTAAACATCGGGTGGTTTAACTCAGCGATAAACATTGTCGGAACGCCGTAAACAGCGGTGCATTTTTCTTTTTGAACGGTAGCGAGCACCAGCAATGGATCGAACCACTCAACTAATGCGGCAGTCGCGCGGTGTGTGAGAATTGCCATCATTCCAAGCACAAGACCAAAACAGTGAAACAACGGGACGGGGAGGCATACAATGTCTTTATGCGTGAGACGCTGATTGTCGCCAATGCCAAGACCGTTGTTAAGAATATTCCTGTGTGTGAGCATAACGCCCTTTGGGAAACCTGTAGTGCCCGATGTGTACTGCATGTTCACAACGTCGTTTCTGTCAAGGGTTTTTTCAATTTCGAGTAACTCTTTGGAATCGGTATGCTGTCCTAAAAGCAAAACTTCGTTAAAGCTATACATGCCCCTGTGTTTTTGCTGTCCTACATGGACAACATATTTTAAGTGAGGGAATTCAGCAGAATTGATATTTCCCCTCTGGGAATTTTTAAGTTCAGGGACAAGCTCGTTTACAATTCCGATATAATCTGAATCGCGCCAGCCGTTAATCAGGCAGAGGCATACCATATCCGATTGTTTTAACACATACTCAAGTTCATGTCCTTTGTAGCCTGTGTTTACCGTAACAAGAACAGCGCCCATTTTAGCGCAGGCAAAAAGCACCGTATTCCAGTCCGGCACATTTGTCGCCCAGATACCGACATGATCGCCTTTTTTTATGCCCATAGCGAGGAATCCGTTTGCAAGGTCTTCTACTCTCTTTTCAAACTCGCCATAAGTAAAACGAAGATTTCTATCGGCATAAACAAGAAATTCGTGATTGGGGTCAGCTTGAGTTTTTTCGCGTAACACCTGCGAAAGAGTTTTTTCGATATATTCCATGATTTTTCCCCTGTTTACACCGGCGTATAAATAACGGCAAGAATCCTTACCTGTTTTCCGTCCGCGCTGTACACGCGATGAGGCACTATAGAATCGTAATAAACCGAATCCCCTGTTTTTAGCGTATCTTTATCTTTGCCGTATTCAAGCGCGAGGTTTCCTTCAAGCACATAGATAAACTCTTCGCCTTCATGGGTAGAGTTCTCCTGTTGCGCGTCCGGCTCAATTGTTACAATAAACGGCTCCATGTGGCGTCCGTTTTTATCAGCGGCAAGAGCGTTAAAACTCATACCATGATGACCGCCTGCGTTTTCCTGACCTTTAGGAATACCGGTTTTAAAGCGATCGGAAGAAGCAGGCTCCCCCGCTCTGCTAAAAACAGGTCCAAGCTGTTCATGATCGTCGAGTAACGTGCCAAGCCTTACGCCAAGACCCCTTGATATTTGAATAAGCGGCGCTAAGTCGGGAATGAATCCGGCGTCTTCAATCTTTGAAATTAGATCGACAGACACACCGCTCCGTTCAGCAAGGACTTCCCTGCTGATTGAATAAGTTTTGCGTATTTCGGCGATACGCTCGCCCGGTGTATGTTTCATACAAAAATATTACAAATTTTTATCAAACTGCGCAATACTTATGCCTAAAATTTATAAACTTTCCCCAAAATCTTTTCTGAACTGCTGAACCAGTTTGTCGGGCCAGTTTCCAACCGGCTTTAAGCGTCCAAGGAAGAAGCGCATTACTTTCGGCTCTTCGACAAATTCCAACCCCCCGATCAACTCGCGGTTTTTGTAAAGCCACGCGATACGATCCGCCGTGTACTTTACCTGCGACAATGTAAATACGCGCTTGGGGAAGGCAAGCCTTACAAGCTCCATGTCCGCGAGGCGTTCGCTTCCGTCATCATTGCGTTGTTCGCTAAGAGTGCCGCGCTCCATTCCCCTTATGCCGCCCGCAATAAAAAACGCCGAAGCGAGAGCGGCAGACGGGTACTGTGTCTGGGGGACATGCGGACAAAATTGTTTCGCGTCAATATGACAGCCAAGACCTCCCGGCGGAGTTACAACCTGAATTCCCTTTGCCAAAAGTTCATTGCAAAGAGCTTCAACAAAAATCGGTGTCTGGCTTATAACATCCATGTCTAATGATTCCTGAAGTCCGACAGCCATCGCTTCCATTTCGCGCACAGACATTCCGCCGTAAGTTAGGAACCCTTCAAACAGCGGAACCATTTCGCGCATCTTAAAATACAGATCGTCGTTGGAAGTGAGAATACCGCCGCCGCGAGCCGCTCCAAGTTTGCGTGATGAAAAATAAACTATATCAACAAGAGAAGCGATTTCGCGAGTTATAGCTTTAAGGTCTGTATTTTTGAATTCGCTGTCGCGGATTTTGATAAAATACAGATTATCAGTTAAAAGGCTCGCATCATAAACAAGCGTTATTCCCTCTTTACGGCAAATCCGCGAAACATCACGCAGATTTTTCATGGACACAGGCTGTCCTCCGATAAGATTGGTTCCGGCTTCTATCCTCACAAAACTGATGTTGTCTTTTCCGTTGCGTTTAATTGATTCATTCAGTTTGTCAATATCAATATCGCCTTTGAAGGGCGCAGTGCTTTGTATTTTAAGAGCCTCGGCACTGACAAGTTCTTCGATTACGCCGCCTAAGCGCGTAATGTGCGCCTTTGTCGTTGTAAAATGATAGTTCATAAGAGCCGCTGATTTCGGCTTAACGAGAGCTTGAGAAATTATGTGCTCACAGGCGCGTCCTTGATGAGCAGGAAGGAAATACTTCATAGCGAAAATATCCTTTAGCACATCTTCAAGACGGTAAAAGGTTTGTGAGCCGGCATAGCTGTCATCGGCTTGCAACATCGCGGCGTACTGATTTTCGCTCATCGCGTTAACACCTGAGTCTGTCAGCATATCAAGAAATATATCGTAATTTTTTAATAAAAAAGTGTTATACCCTGCTTCCGCCATACACTGCATTCGTTTTTCTACCGGCAGAAGGTTTATCTTTTGCACCATTCGGACTTTGTGCATTTCTAACGGGATATTTTCTCCCGAAAAGAATTTCAAATTTGCCATAATCAACTCCTTAATTAACTAACAAGTTTTGTGATAATAACTAAAACATATTTAGAGAAAATTGTCAACCCGTGTTAAGTTGAAAAAAACTATCGCCAGGGTTAGCGTACTAGATAAACCCGATAGATAACAAAGTGATAATAAAGAGAGAAAATAACCACGGAGGACACGGAGAGCACGGAGTTTTGCTTAGATTTCTTCCTCTTCCTCCGTGAAACTCCGTGACCGGCGCACTGCTCAGGCTTAAGCCTTCGCGCATTTTTGATCTCATTGACCTTAATTGTGCTCCACGCCATGTCCAATAATTCATCCACACAGCTTCGCTGTGCATAATTGGGCGTGTGGTTAAAATTCTTCATTATCTTCATTCCTCATTCCTCATTCACCATTCCTCATTAATCATTGCCCCCCTCGGTATGCGCCACCGTACTTGAAGATCATACCGACAAGCGCGTCCTGAATGCTTTCGTATGCCGATCCAGTCGGCTTT
>JAIRUQ010000097.1 GCA_031254315.1 Treponema sp. | reverse complement strand
TCTTTCACATTAAAAATGAATATAAATATCTTCGATATAACATTTTCTTCTTTTCTAATAATATTTGCAACAGGACTATCAATTTCTATACCATCAGGTCTTCGATCAAGGTAACCAGTTAAATAAATATATTTTTTATTATTGTAAACAAAATATTCGTCTTCATTATCTTTGTATCTGTTTTCATATTTCCAGTAAATTTTAACCCCAGTATCTATTGTTGGTTTAAGTTCCTGTGATTCATTGATTATAGATCTAAAATGTGAAATGCCAATCAATGATCCTATAAACGGAATTAATGATAGTATTATTCCAATAACTGGCAATATTATAAACAGCTTTTTTTTCGTTTTGAACAATAATTTAGCTAGTAGGAGGAAAACAATACCTATTATTAAGCCAAATGCTCCTATAACAAGTAGAATAAATAAGACTGTAGTTATAATTGCTATCGCACCCATATTATCTATATATACTATTTGAGTACTAATATGTTAATACATATTTTGTTTACCTTTTTGAAAATATACGTTTATTTTGTTTTCTATGTCGCATATCTCCAGATAAGCGATTTACGGTGTCCGTGAATGAACACCGTAAATCATTCTAAAAAAATTAGCGTTTTGCTTTTCTTCCGCGTTTTTTACCAGCTGTTTTAGCGGGTTTCTTGGCGGCAGTTGATTTGCTTGCTCTGGAAATTCCTTTGAGCGCTTTCGCTAATGTTTTGTTATCAGCGGCTTTCGCGAGATCGTAGTTTATCTGCGCTGTAAGCCAGAATTCCGGCGTTGTGCCGAAGAACTTGGCAAGACGTACAGCGATAGATGTTGTGATCCTGCTTTTGTCAAGGCTGATGAGCCTTAACGCGGTTTGACTGCATTTGATTTCTTTTGAAAGTTTGTTGCAATTGAGATCGTAATCTTCAATGTACTTCAAAAGCAGTGATCCGGGTGATTGACTAATTTTTGACATAATAACTCCTTAAAATAAAATCTTAACATAAAACATAGTACAAAAATAAATTTTAGTCTAGTGGTTTTGTGAAAATTTTTTAAAAAATTTCAAGATTTAAATTAAAAAAACTTTTTTTAGTTTTAAGGTGAAAACCGGTCATTTACAGCTCATTTCAAAGCCATTTTCAAGACTAGTTTACTTAAATTATTATTTTTTGCCATGTCGCTTTTTCATTTTTTTTGCCTGTAAATAACCAATGCTCCTTAATATCGGCTGAAATAATCGTATTTAGTGCAAATTTATAGTTTCCGCTAATATCTTTCGCTTTGTGAGCATCCGCTGTGATTATAACCGGAATATTATATTCACTAATAAGCCGTAAAAATGGTAATGATGGGTATGTATCGTTAATTTTTTTACGGTTTAGCCCTCCTGTGTTGACTTCGACAACAAGACCTGCTTTAGCGGCGGCATGAGCGACTTCCCTCTGTCTGCGTTCTTCGCTTTCTTGCCCCCATGTTTTTTTTCCCTGCAAATTTCTCTTTATAATATCCGCATGTCCCAAAATGTCAAAACCGCCTATCGCAATCATTTCCAGAACAGCGTCATAATAAGCGTGCATAAGTTTTTCCGCGTCTCCGCCAAAGCCCTCTGCAAGACCCTTTTCAAACTCCGGCATAGGACCGTCCACCGTGAAAAAATCAGCTCCGTTTTCAGGGAAAAGATAATGCACGCTTCCTATTATATAATCCAGATTTAACGCTTTTATATCGCTGTCCGCAGGGGATCGCCTTCCCTTTATATAATCCGCTTCATAGCCGAGGAAAACATTCAGTTTTCCCTTCCAGCGCTCCCTAGCGGCGAGAACTTCCGTAACATATTCCTCAACTCGGCTTTCTTTAAGGTTCCAGTGGCTCTCCCTTCCAATCTGTCTTTCAATCGGGGCGTGCGCGCTGAAGCCGATAGCGAACAGCTTTTTTTTATACGCGGCGCGGCACATTGTTTCTACGTCGTCTCTCCCATCGCAGAAAGGCGTGTGTGTGTGCATGCTGGAAAATAGCGGTTTTTTCATTCTATCCTCATAATTAACGCGCCGCTTTTTTTATCACGCTCCCCGTTCGCGGCAAAAACGGGAGAGGCAGTCTTAAATGACGATAGTTTCTCTATTTTGTTTCTTCCTCCCGTTAAAAGAACGAGACCTGAGGAAGAACACCCATAGCGTCCAAAGAGATTTTCCGGCAGGGGAAAGGGATCGGAGATGACACGTACCTGCCCCGTTTTTGCCGCGGGAGAGCCTCCTGTCAACAAAAAACTGAAAACCAGCCGCTCTTTTGGAAGTTTTGCCGCGATTGACAGGCGTTGAAGTTCCTCCGGCGCGTCTGTGGTTTCAAAGGCAAAGTGACACCAGCGTTTCTTTTTTTCGCGCAGGAGCGGACAGTCCTCAGAGTGCGTACACGGCGAGGAGGGAAGACGCCCAAGTTCAATAAACTTACCGCGCAAAAAAGAGATAAACTTTCCCGATTGGGGAACGCCCGGCTCTACTGTTAAAATCGAAGCGTTTGAGTCTGCTTCGTTGTGCATTAATTCTGCGGCGTTAGACGCAATACGCTTTAATCCCTCTGTGTTGTTATGAGAGAGTTTTTCGTATATTTCATTGAATATATTGACCGCGCAAACAAGATTGGCGTGTGTGCTTTTTCGGTTTACTTTTCTAAAATCAATTTCTTCTCTTAAAAGATTTATTTTCCAAGTACTTTTCTCCTCGCTTGAAGTGAGCGCCTCAAAGAATTTTTTTCCGGCTTCAAGAGCGGGGGCGCTTCGGTCTACGCAGTTAATTTCAAGCGGAAGGGTACGCAGATCAGGGCGCGCGATCCAAAGCGCCGAAGCAAATGTTAGCGGACCACAGCCTAAGTCTGTAATTATGCTGTCGCTTGAAAGAGAAAAGTCTAAATTTGGCAGTAATAGGCACAGACGGTAGAGATTCCACGGCATAAAATAATGCAGATACGCGCTAAGATAATTTGGACGCGCGAGGTAGGAGAGGCTTCTGTTTCCGCGATCATTTGTAAGAAGGCGTGAAAGTTCCGCCACCTGCGAAGGTAACGCTTTTCTAAAACGTTGCGGAATGGGGAATGTTTTGTTGATTAAAGACGGAATTGAGTCAAGCATTACTTCATCATCTGAGGACTGTTGATACCGTAACAATCTCGCACCCTGAACGGATCAACGCGTCGAGTAACGCTTCAATCCGCTGGAAGAGATATTCGTCTCTTCCGCCCTGAAGAAGTCCAAGTCGTACGGGAATAATAGCGCCTGCTTGTCTTCTCGCGATAATCTGATCGATCATTTCGGAGGGCGAAACCTGACGCAAACTGAGCCTGAATGAGTCTTCTCTGGACATCCAGTCGCCGGGGTCGTAAGTTCTGGGAACTGTGATATATCCCTCTGCGGCGGCAGATGTGTTTACAAGGTTGGAACTGCGGAAAAACGGCGGATGCCAAATAATTGACAATTCCCTGCCGGTAATGCGGTTGAATTCATCTTCGTTACGCGCAAGCCCCTGTGCGATAAATTCGCGCGTGATACGGTAGCGCGTATCAGAAAGATCAATCGGAGCGTAAAAGAGCGAACCCATCTCATGCCCTGCGTTTACAATCGCGCTTGCGGCATCGGGGTGTCTGCGGATAAAATTGCCGTTAAGGAAAAAAGTCGCTTTTATGTTAAAGCGGCGCAGGGCGGAAAGCACCAGAGGAAGACCTGTGTCATCATCGTAAAGATCAAAACAGAGAGCGACTTGCATTTGCCGACCAAGTGCATAAGAGCCGCCTGCCGTATGATTAGCTAAAAGCGATAAAGTTCCTGTTGACTGCATACTGCGTATCATCGGGATGTTTTTGTAATGCCCTGACGGCTGAGGGTCAAGAAAAACACGGTAGCGTTCCGAAGAAAGAGTTGTCTGCCGCAACTGAGCGTTTGTTACAGGAGTCCACGCGCTTACTCCGTCGCTCGAAAACCATTCGGTTCCCGCTTTCGCCAGTATTCGCGTGGGACCTCTCACGCTCTCTTCAAAACCAAATTCAGCGGCGGATGAAAGACAAATTCTCCTGCGCGGATATGAAGAGCTTGAAATATCTACCTCTTCTATAAACCTTGAATTTCCGGTGATAAACTGTCTGCTGTTGAGCCATGCGCAGGAAAAGACCGGCTCTCTTGTCAGTCTTTGAATGAGATGCCATTCGTTGTAGTCCCAAAGTTCAAGCCCATTCTCTCCCCAAAAGATTACTCTTGTTCCGTCCGGGGATAATGACCCGTTTGGCGATGAAGGAGTGTTTGCGGCATTTAATGAGCGGATCGAATGTCCGTTGACTTCAAAGCGCAATACGGAAGTTTCGCCGCGCATGGTATAACATATCGTAAGTGAACCGGGAAATGTCCAAAAAACATTAAAATTTTCCGCTCCGTAGGGGATTAGAATATGCGGAAGAACAGCCGTAGTATTTCTGCTTTCACTTAACGGAAACAGGAAAAATCCTTTTGAACCTTTATTGATAAGTATTGAAGACGCGTTCGGCGCGATCCAATAGCGATCAAAACCGGGTTCAAACTCCATAGGAATTGCCGCCACGACATTGCCAACAGAAAGAAAATCACCGTAAACTGTTCTTGTAAAAAGTTCCGGGTTTGTTATGCGATATAAAGTATTTCCCGTAAAGTAATAAAACTCGCCCTGCGCTCCCCAAAGAACAGAAGTAATTCCACCTGAGCCCATCATCCTGAAACGCTCGTCTATCAGAACCGATATATTGCTTAAAATGGGAAAGTAAAAAAGCCTGCCGCCCTTCGCGTAAACAAAAAGCCGTGAATCGGGACTCCACTTCGCGGGGAAGTCGGTTGCTTGTAACTCTATCCTTTCGCTGATTGTCTTTTTTTCTCCGGTTAAAGCGTTGGTAAGGATCAAAGTTCCGAAACCGGGAGTTACCGGCTCTATATGGAGAATCCACCGCCCATCGGGGGAAGCCGCTAAATCGTTCAGTCTGCCGCGCAGGGGAGTGCTCCCTGTCGAGAAGGACGGATAACCTCTTACCGCAGACGGAAGCCCCCCTGATGTCGCAATCCTCATCGCTCCAAAGTGGCTAAGCGCTATAATTGTCCTTCCGCTTTCTACTATATATAGCTTTTCAGGATAGGCTGTAAGTTGTTGAATTGCCCTGTCACTGAGCCGCGAAATATAGAGGGCATTCTGTCCCTCAAATTCCGCGCCAAATAAAAGCCTGTCATCGCTTGAGACGGTTAGTCCGTTAAAATCTACGGCAAAAAGCTGAAAAAACGGTATTAAGGAAATTATCAATATGAAAAGAAATTTTTTCACTTAAAATCCCCAAGAAAAGCGTCCAACTCACGTTCCAGTTCGGAAAGGGTATCTTCCATTTCCTGAATTCGGCGAATTGAGTATTTTATCTGTTTGTCCATTAATCCTTTGCATGCTTTATCTACAACTTCGCCAAACTCGAAAATGTCCGCATCGGTTACAGTTGTAGATTTATCGTCAAGTGTCATGTTTTAATTGTAATGGTTTTATCGAACAATTTCCACAGGTTCCACGGCAGGAGACAGCTCTCCGCTTAATTCGACAGGGCTTGCCTGATGCTCAACCGCTTCAGCCTTATCAAAAGTGCTTAGGAAAGTAAATACCGCGAAAAACGCCAAAAGTGTAAAAATTAGTTTACGCATGGAAACCCCATTATATCATAATTAATTTAACAATTCAAGCGGATTAACCGTTTTATTGTTTCTATCGTATATCCCAAAATGAAGATGGGGTCCCGTGCTGTAGCCGGTATTGCCAACCTCGCCAATTTTTCGCCCTCTGGCTACCCTGTCCCCTTGCCTTACAGAATAAGCGCTTAAATGCCCGTAGAGGGTCTTGTAGCCGTTGCTGTGGCTTATTATGATGTATTTTCCGTAAAGCCAGTTTTCGCTCACCACAGAAACTACGCCGTCAAGAGCCGCCATTACTGTAGTGCCTGTATTTGCCCTGAAATCAAGCCCTGCGTGGAACTGCAACGCTCCGTTTTTGGGGTCTCTGCGGATTCCGTAACCGCTTGTAATATGGTGATTGCCGTGGAGCGGGTGCATGAATAGTTCGCCCAGACTTAATCTAAGGTCGATGTCATTCATCCTCGCGCCGGGGATAAAAATGGTTTCCCCCGCTCTTATGTTATCGCTTTTTATGTCGTTTACGTCCAAAATGACTTCCAGCGGTACATTGAAGGACGCTGAAATTCTTGAAAGGTTATCGCCCCCTTTTACTTGATAGGGAATACCGTCAATATTGGGTATGCGTAAAACCGCTCCTTCCTGAAGCCTTCTGGCGTTGCGAATGTCGTTTGAAGCGATAATCGCTCCCACAGAAACGCCGAATTTTTGCGCTATGGTAGATACGGAATCGCCCTTTTGAACCCTGTACTGTTGCCATTCAAAGTCAATTAGGCTCCCGTGGGGGTCGTCATTTACGGTATTTGTAGCTGAATTTCCCATTAGGGCGGAGATTTCAGGGGCAGACGGCTCTGTATTTTCTTTTATTTCTTCAAAAATAGAGGGAATTCCAGTCGCGGCATATTGAATTATACGTTGTTCGGCTGTTTCTGTATCAGTTTTGGGCTGAAAAGCAAGAATTTCCGGTGTTTTTATATCGAAATCTTCCCAATTTAAGGCGGCAAGGGCAATTATCACAGTTCCGGCAATAACCGCAAGCGTTCTAAGGGGGTAAAAATTGAAGCTAAAGCCGCTCCCGCTTGCTTTTCGTGGTTTTTTTGCCGCCACGCTATGCGGTTTTCGCCTTTCAGCCGTCTTTTTTGAAAATTGCGCAAAAGACGCGAACAGAGAAACAGACTTTTTCTTTCTTAAGTGAGCCGGTTTCTGTCTAAACTGGCTCATAAATCCGCTGTTAAAATCTGCCGATTTATTAGTAGACCTAAAAGTTGATGTTCTTCGCCTTTTCGCGACCCGTTGCTTTTCAATTATTACAGCCATACTGGGTTTATCGACAAAAAAGGTCATTGGGATTATATATGATATGATGAATGGTATAAAAGCGGTTGTTTTGGCTATTGCCGTCGCGCTTTTTTTGAAATTGCTGGTTTTTGACTTTACGATCGCGCAAGGTCATTCAATGGAACCTGCAATTCAAGACGGCGCTGTTCTTGTTATCAACCGCTTGAGGTATGGGGTGCGTCTGCAGGATAAATATCTGCTCCGCTGGGCAAAGCCAAAAGAAGGGGAAGTTGTGGTTTTTTATACACCTGCCGGGGAAATGGCGGTAAAACGATGCAAATTTTTGTCTGATGACAAAGAAAATTTTTATGCCGAAGGGGATAACGGCTCCGCTTCTTATGATTCACGTTCATACGGAGAGGTTCCTTTGGATAGTATTTTTGGGAAGGTATTGGGGAAGTAGATGAATTTACAGCGGCGTTATATTGTGGTCTTTTCATTTTTAGGCATTTTTCTTTTATATCTGCTTGTTCATTACGCGGTGTTGATGTTGACAGGAGAGCCGCCTCTTCCTCCGCGACAGCCTGCATCTCTTCCCGAACGCGGGGCGATTCTTGACCGTAACGGACGTTATTTAGCGATTCAAATAAGGTTCGCGGATGTCAGCGTTTGGCGTCCTTCAATTACGGATATCGATCTTTTGTCGAGCGAACTTTCAGCAATTTTAGATATGTCTCCCACAGAAATCCGCGACAAAATCAATTCTTCTGAGTCAAACTTTCTTTATTTAAGAAGGCAGATTGATGATAACGCGGCAAGGCGTCTTAGCGCGTTACTTGAAGAAAAGAAAATAAGAGGCGTGATGGTTCAGCCGATTGTAGGCAGAGTGTACCCTGAAAGAAATCTGGCGAGTCAGATTGTCGGTTTTGTAGGAGACAGGAACAGAGGGCTTGAAGGAATTGAATACGCGTTTGACGACATTTTGGAAGGCGTTGATAATGACAGAAAAGGCTCGCAGGTTGTACTAACCATAGATACTTATGTTCAGCATATTCTGCGGCAGATTGCGGTAAAAACAATGGAAGAGACAAGCGCGGAAGCGGTGATGTTTGTTGCCATGGATCCACGCACAGGAGAAATTCTTGGCTCCGCGTCCCTGCCCGATTTTGATCCGAATAATATCCGCGCTTCTGATCCGAACAGCAGAATGAACCGTCCCGCTATTTGGGCATTTGAACCCGGCTCCACGTTCAAGGTATTTTCTCTCGCGGCGTTAATGGATTCAGGCTCTATTAGAGGCAATTCTACTTTCTTCTGTAATGGAGTTTATACGCCGACACGCGGCGCTCCGATTAATTGTCTTGGCAATCATGGCAGAGTAACGGCAAGGGAAATAATTATTCACTCTTGTAACGCCGGAGCCGCCTACGCTTCTGATAATATCGGCTCCGGTGATTTTTATGAATTGTTAAGCAATTTTGGCTTTGGATCGCGGACAGGAGCCGGAAGCCCCGGCGAAACCGCTGGCTATCTTGTGCGAAGCGAAAATTGGTCGGAGCGTTCAAAACCGACGATTGCTTTTGGTCAGGAGATTGCGGTTTCAGCGTTTCAGATTTTACAAGCCGCCACAGCAATTGCCAACGACGGTGTTTTAGTTCCACCGAGGATTGTGTCAAAAATAGTGTCAGCTGACGGCAGAACCGTAACGGATTGGGAAGGGGGAGCGAGCAGGCGTGTCATAAGCGCTGAAACCGCGAGAGCGATTCGCTCTTACATGGTTGATACAGCTTCTAGCATTGGAACAGGATGGCGCGCCGGCGTTCAGGATATGTCGCTTGGAGTAAAAACAGGAACCGCTCAGATTATCAATCCGGAGACCAGACGGTATTCAGAAACTGATTTTATAGCAAGTTGTATTGCCCTGCTTCCTGCTGAATCTCCTTCGCTCATTCTCTACCTTGCCGTAATTAAACCGCAGGGAATAATTTTTGGAAGCCGAATCGCCGCTCCGGCGATCCGAGAAGCCGCAGAATCATTGATAGATCATCTGGGTATTCCGCGTGGACGTAATCCGCAGATCAGCCATCCACCGTCGGTAAATATTCCGGCAGGACGCCTTCCCGCTGTTCAAAACTATGTGCCAAACTTTACAGGTATATCAAAGAGGGTGCTTCTCCCGTTGTTGTTACGTGACGACATATACGTTGAAATTCGCGGCGACGGCTGGGTTCGCAGTCAAACTCCTCCACCGGGAACTCCGGTTACAGAGGGCATGACAATAATACTGGAATTGGAATAACAGTGTCATATTGGGAAACTAACAGGGAAATCCTGAGGAAACAATACGGCGGACTTTTAGAAGAATTATCTTCAGGCGATGAATCCCCTCCAAAAGACATTAAAGTTGAAACAACGCCTGCGGGAATTCCAACTCTTTGTATTAACGGAATTTATGTTAACTCCCAACGTGATCCGTTAAGGGAAGGACAGCGGTTAGCGGAAGCCGTGCGCGGCGAAAACGCTCCTATTGTCATTCTTGGATTTGGTCTTGGTTTTTCGGCTACTGCCGCCGCGGAATTGGGACGCCCTGTTATAATAGTAGAAAAGTACAAAACTCTTTTGTTAAAGGCTTTTGAACTGCGAGACTTCAGCGGTTTTCTTTCACAGAACAGAATAATTTTTGTCATTGGCGGCGGCGGAGAGGGTATAACAAGCGCGCTTGCTATAGCGAACGATCTTATTTCCGGGGAAAACTCCGGTAAAAAGAAACTAGCTCCCTCTGTTATTCGCAACAGGGCGCTTATGTCCCTTGATGAAAACTGGTATAAATCCGTAGAAGACAGAATCCGTTCATGGACAATGAGGGACGAAATAAACACGGCGACACACAAGCGTTTTGGGCGCAGGTGGGTGCGCAATCTTTCCCGTAACATGAGGGCGATTCGCGATTACCCCGGCGTTACACGCCTTGAAGGTCTCGCCGCAGGAAACGATACAGACGCAGAGCCGCTTCCTGTTTTTTTAGCCGCCGCAGGTCCAAGCCTTGATAAAATAAAGCCGTTATTACGCGACATATATGAAAGATGCATTATTGTCGCTGTTGACACAAACCTTCGCTTTTTTGTAAAGAATGGTATACAGCCTGATTTTGTCCTTGTAGTAGACCCCCAGTTCTGGAATAGCCGCCACCTTGATCGCTGTGTTTGTGAATGCCATTCGTCTGATCAAGCGGCAAGGCAGACCGCGCTGATTGCCGAGTCCGCTGTTTATCCGCCTGTTTTGAGCCTGCCTTTCAAAAATAAATTCCTTTGCGGTTCAGTCTTTCCTCTTGGAACATTTATTGAAAAGCAAGTTGACCCAAAGGGCAGGCTCGGAGCGGGGGGCTCTGTCGCTTCCACGGCATGGGATTTCGCGCGAACACTTGGCGGACGAGAGATTTGGATCGCGGGACTAGACCTTTCATTCCCGCAGTTAAAGACGCATTTCCGGGGCGCACGTTTTGAAGACCTCTCCAACGCGGACTCCAATCGCTTTAACCCTGCCGAAAAATGGGTGCTACGCGCCCTGCGCGACGGCTTCCCTTTTTTCGCGCATTCCGCTAACGGAGAGAAGGTTCTTACGGATAAACGTCTTTCCCTCTATGCTACATGGTTTGAGGCTCAATTCCGCTATTACTCGCAAATAAAAAACTATACCCTTACTGTCGAAGGCTTGGCGATTCCCGGTCTCCACGCGGCAGACACCGGAAAATTCCTCGCCCTGCCGCCCCGCCGCGACGAGATTGACCGCCGTATTCAGAGGATATTTTCCCAAACAGAGATTGAGTTTAATTCTCCGCAGGAAAAGCGCGAAAGGACAGAACGTTATGAAAAAGCTGTTTCTGTTTTAACTTCTGCTCTTAAAAGCATTAAAGACACCGCAGACGAAGGAGCGGAAATTGCGCGGCGCGCTTTAAGATCATCGTTAAATCCTTCACAGCAAAATAAAATCATTAAAGAACTGGAAGAAATTACGCGACGTGTTACAGAGAGCGAAGTTAAAGAAATAGCGGACTTTTTGATTTTACCGCAAGACGGTGAGAAAGCAGGGGAGGAAGAAAGCGATGTGTTTCTCGCTTATCTAAAGGGTTCGTTAAGACTGTTTTCTGGTATAGTTGAAGCGGCGCAGTTGAATTTAGAGTTAAAATGAAAATGACTAACTATTTAAAAGTTTTTGTTTTAAGTTAATTATAAATATCTTAATAATATTTGAAAAATAAGTTCAGAAGAATTAAGTCTAAATCGGACTCTGTTTATCTCTCCTAAGATATTATTTCTATGACCTGATAATAATAAATTTGACGGGTTATATTTTTGAATAAATCTATTAAGGCAAGGCGAATACACAAAAATAAACGCATCAAATATATTTTGATCATCAAGCTGTATACACAGACCAATATCTTTACCCATCGGTATGATAAAATATATATTGGTGTACCTATCTTCAAATTCACCATCAATAAATATACTGTTAAATAAAGTTCCTAAATAGAAGTTTCTTGTCCCTACAAAATATTGTGAGCTTTGATTATCAGAAAGAAAATCTCTAATCAATGTAGAATACTCAGGTTGTATAGTGTCGTTGTGAATCTCTTGCGCGTTAATACTATTTGATAAAAAAAATAATACTAAAACAAAGCCAACAATATTAAGATGAAATGATTTCATATTCATAATGCCAATGCCTTTCCCTTACCGGGAACTTTTCACGGCTTCAATCCCGGAAGATCAAACTCAGGTGGAATTTTTGCAGGCATACCGTTTGAATCAACAAACGCCCAAGTAACCTTCGCCTCGATCAATAAATCTTCACCACGCCAAATTTCCTGCAAAATCGTGCCGCTGACAGCGCCCTTCTTGATCGGACGTGATTTAATTACAAGCGTGTCATCGGTAAAAGCGGGCTTTTTGTAATCGATCTCTATTCGGGCTATGTAAACCCCGTAGCCCTCTTCGATTGCTTTTTTGTAGTCAAAGCCGATGTCTTTTAGATATTCGTAACGGGCAAATTCCAGATAGTTTAAGTAATTAGCGTTGTTTACATGACTGTAGCTGTCGCACTCGTATGTCCTTACCTTTAACGTACATTCGCTGTTCATGACCCAATTATACTCACCCTAAAGGGCTTTGAAAAGTCCCGAATCCCGTGTACCATTAACAATGTTCAATTTTTGTCCGTCCTGCGCCTCAGCAAAAATTACATTTAATGAAGGCAAATTTTTCCACTGCCCGGACTGTGGCTTTGTTTACTATCACAATATCGCCGCCGCCACCGGCTGTCTTATCACCGTACCGGACGGCGAACCGGCACAGGAACGGCTGGTGTTCCTCGTTCGGGGAAAAGAACCGGCTGTGGGCAAACTCGACCTGCCCGGCGGCTTTGTTGACGTTGGCGAGGGCGTCATCGAAGGACTTTACCGCGAATTAAAGGAAGAAATAGGCTGGACGCCGCCTGCTGCCCCAAGCCTTTTTGCGTCATTTTCCAATGTGTATGAATATAAGGGCATCAAATACAATACATGTGATATGTATTTTCACGTTTGCGCTCCCGAATTAAAGCCTGAGACCCTGACTCTTGAAAAGGCTGAAATCGCAGGAGTCCGTTTCCTGAAACCTGCGGATATCGATTTTTCCGCCTTTGCCTTTAACTCGACAGTACAGGCTGTAAAGACCTATCTTCGTATCCTTTAGGGAACTTCTAAAAACTTCAGTTTTTAGAAGTTTTCTTTCCCTTGACTAAAATCGCATTTCTTATCAACATTTGATTATGTATCGAGGGCATGCATTTACAAACAGCTCAATCCCTGCCGAGTACCGTAAAGCGGCGGAACGATTGTTCCCCAAAGACGGGTTTTCAAAAGGGCAGAAACCCGATTTCAAAATAACCGTAGAATTCGCCAAGGCTCTTGGAATCGACATTGAATATCAACGTGTACTTGCGCTTGAAAAAAACAGCGGAGAATTGCGCGTATTTCTGGAACATTTTCAGAATAATCTGGATTTGTTGATAAAAAAAACATGGGTCGAAAAATCCGATGAAATCCGCAAAGACTCGCTACAGGATGATATTCCTTTATTCATGACAAAAATTGAGCAGGCGGATATAACGGAAGCCGTAGAAGAATTCGGCGTGATACTTGACGAACTTGCGTACCTCTTTTTTGGCATACAGAGCGACAAGGAAGATTTTACCGAGTATACCTTCCGCATAGACGCGCAGATGGGGCTTTTTTGGTGGTACGGCGGCAGGCTCAGCTTATTAAAAGAATTAAAAGACAAGAACGGCAGTCAGGACGACAAACTGATGTGGGCGGTTTTGCTTCTTGGTCTGTGTTATCTGACAAATTTCTAAGGGGGGGGGATATGAAATATTGTGCAGGAATTTTATTTTTTTGTTTAATTTTGGTTTCTTGTGATAGAAGCGCTTATGAAGAAATTATTTTCTCTGGTGATGTAGAAACAAGAAAACACATAAGTGAAAACATATTTTATGGGATAAATCCTGATATAAATTATTATATTAATAATAGTGAATATTATGTAGATGAATCTTTTCGGGAAGCTATTCCTGAATTAGGTATACAACATTATTTTACTGCATATAAAGATGGTATTATTATTGAATTTGCAAATAATATTATAGAAGCCGTGTATATTTATAAAAATACAAATGAACATATTTTAGGAAAATATATCGGAAAAAATATAGATGAAATCAAAAATATTCTGGGAAAAGCCGATTGGAATTATAGAAATTTGTATCTGTATTTTAATATTAATGAAAATGATGATTATATTAAAATAGTGGCATATACAGATGGCGAGATATATAGGATAGAGATAGGAGCAGACAATAAGTTTATGAAAGCAATGTACGGGATTAATGTTGATGAATAAAAAGAAAATTACGGCACATAACGGAATGTTGTCTGATAATTTTCTAAGGGAGGGGGGATGAGATATTATTTAGGAATTTTGTTTTTTTGTTTAATTTTGGTTTCTTGTGATAGAAGCGCTTATGAAGAAATTATTTTCTCTGGTGATGTAGAAACAAGAAAGCACATAAGTGAAAACATATTTTATGGGATAAATCCTGATCCGAATTATTATATTGATAATGATGAATATAATGTAACAGAAAGAAATATTTGGGAAGCTCCTGAATTTGACAGAAATCAGAATCCTTATTATTATTTTACTGCATTTAACGATGATATTACTATTGAATTTGTAAATAATATCTTAGAAACCGTGGGTATTTGGAATAATACAAATGAATATATTTTAGGAAAATATATCGGGAAAAATATAGAGGAAATCAATAATATTCTGGGGAAAGCCAATTATAATTATGGAAATTTTTATCTGTATTCTAATTTTAATGAAAATAATGGTTGTATTGAAATAATAACATATACAGATGGCGATATATATTATATAGTGATAAGGGCGGACAATAAGATAAATAAAGAATTACTAGGGCTTAATGTTGATGAATAAAAAGAAAATTACAGCACATAACGGAATATTATCTGATAAACTTAAAAAGGAGCAAATATGACTGTTGAGGAAGGAAGCGAAAAAACTGAGTCTTTGGGAACGGATTTTATAAGTGAATTTATTAAAGAAGATTTAGCGTCGGGGCGTTTTAGTTATGTGCATACCCGTTTTCCGCCGGAGCCGAACGGCTGGCTTCACATCGGACACTGCAAGGCGTTTTACATCGACTTCAGCATGGCGGAAAATTTTGGCGGCAAATGCAACCTGCGCTTTGACGATACCAATCCCGAAAAAGAAGACATTTCCTATGTCGAGGCTATAAAGCGTGACATAAAATGGATGGGCTATGACTGGGAAGATCGCGAGTATTACGCTTCCGATTATTACGAGTACCTGTACGATCTTGCGGTGAAAATTATAAAAAAAGGAAAGGCTTATGTTGACGATCTCAGCGATACCGAAATGAGCGAGTACCGTGGAACCGCAGTTGCCGATAAAAACAACATTACCGTAACGCCGCCGGGAAAGAACAGCCCCTATCGTGACCGTTCAATAGAAGAAAACCTCGATCTCTTTGCGAAGATGCGTTCCGGCGAATACCCCGACGGAGCAAAAACTCTGCGTGCGAAAATCGACATGGCGCATCCCAACCTGTTGTTACGTGATCCTGTCATGTACCGTATTCGCCGTGAAACCCATTACCGCACAGGAAACAGTTGGTGCATCTATCCCATGTACGATTTTCAGCATCCGCTTTCCGACGCTCAGGAAAAAATAACCCATTCGCTCTGTTCTCTTGAATATGAAATCCACCGTCCGCTTTACGAGTGGTTTATCAAAGAGGCGGAAGTTTTTCCTTCACGCCAGATTGAGTTTGCCCGTCTCAATTTGACATACACCGTTATGAGCAAACGATGGCTGTTAAAACTCGTGCAGGACAAGCAAGTCTCGGGCTGGGACGATCCCAGAATGCCGACAATAGCGGGTCTTCGCAGACGTGGTTACACGCCCGAAGCAATCCGCAGTTTTGTTTCACAGATTGGCATAGCGAAAACAGACAGCATGGTAGACATTGCCTTTCTTGAATACTGTCTGCGTGAAGATTTGAACAAACGCGCTCTTCGCGTAATGGCGGTTTTGCGTCCTGTCAAACTTATTATCGAAAATTGGGACGAAGGAAAAACCGAAGAACTTGAAGCTGTCAACAACCCCGAAGACGAGTCTGCAGGAAAACGCCGTGTGCCGTTTTCCCGTGAGTTGTGGATTGAATGTGAAGACTTTGAAGAAGTACCGCCGCCAAAATATTTTCGCCTCTTCCCCGGCAATTCTGTCCGCCTGCGTTATGCGTATATTATTACTTGCACCGGCTTTGACAAAGACAACGCCGGGAAGATTACCGCCGTGCGCTGTACCTACGACCCCGAAACAAAGGGCGGCAACGCCCCCGATAACCGAAAGGTAAAAGGGACAATTCATTGGGTAAGCGCCGCTAACGCTCTCCCAATAGAAGTACGTCTTTACGACTACCTGTTCAACAAAGAGCGTCCAATGGAAATCGCTCCTCGCCCTGACGGCTCTCCCGGCGATTTCACCGATAACCTTAACCCCGATTCACTGGAAATAATTTCCAACGCATGGGGCGAACCTACGCTGGCGAAAGCTACGCCGGGCGAAGTTTTCCAATTTGAGCGGCTTGGCTATTTTGCCCGCGACCCTGATACAGGTTCAGAGGGGAGAGCAGTGTTTAATAAAACCGTCGGCTTGCGCGATACTTGGGGAAAGATTGTCAAAAAGATGTAATGAGCAACGGAAGAAAAAGTTTTCACTTTTACATATAACTTTATGGTAGTAATATGGAATATTTAACAATAGCTATAATTACACTAATGATTATTTCAATACCTGTAATGCTAATTAATTCAATTATACAAAATAATAAAAAACTTAAAATCCAATTAATATCATCATTTGGTAGATCGCCTGCTGAAAAAGAATACGAAATAAATAGTATTAAAAAATATTCACAATATAAAAAAGCAAATATCAATAATGAATTACGGATAGATGATATTACATGGAATGACTT
Source organism: Treponema sp. (assembly GCA_031254315.1). GTDB lineage: Bacteria > Spirochaetota > Spirochaetia > Treponematales > Breznakiellaceae > WQXQ01. The sequence goes on along the minus strand of JAIRUQ010000097.1, from coordinate 5,666 downwards.
GAATATGGATGCTGTCTTTAAGAAAATAAATGTTTGTCTAACTTCTATTGGAGAAGAATATTTATATAATTGTCTGCAAGAACTTCAATCTGATCCCACTCATCTTTTAGAAAGAGAAAAAATGATAGAATTTTTTGCTGATAATTCTGATGAACGTCTTGCCGTGCAATTTTCTTTGGCTAAACTTGGAAAAGTAAGTCATAACGGGTTATCGTCTTTTATTTTTAAACATAATATAACACTGTTTAAATATCCTTTTATTTTTAATGTATTAACAATTATACCTCTTCTTTGTGCATTAATACTTTTTTACAGTATAATACTTGGCGTTATCTGTATATTCACATCTTTCGCGATAAATTTGGTAGTTTATACTATTTCTAAAAGAAAACTGAATATTGAAATTCCGGCAATTATATATTTTTCATCGTTATTGAATTGTTGCAGAAAATTATGCAAAATTAATAATATCAAAATATTTCCGGTAATTGTTGAATTAAAAAAGAAATATGATATTTTTAAGCCTTTGGAAAGCAAGCTTCCGCTTCCCAGAGTTATATCGGGAAATATTATGGAGGACATTTTTGAATATTTAAATATATTGTTTTTAATAGATATACGCAACTACAATAAATGTATGAAAATGATTATTAAATACAATAATGAATTCCACTCTCTATATAAAGGTATTGGTGAATTAGACCTTACGTTATGCGTATTATCGTTTAGGAAAAGTTTGCAGGTATATTCTATACCGGAATTCCATGAGGAAAATTCGATTATATTTGAAGATATTTTTCATCCGCTTATAACATCGCCTATAAAAAATTCAGGAATGTTAATGAATGACAGTCTGATAACAGGTTCAAATGCTTCGGGAAAATCAACGTTTATAAAAGCTTTAGCAATAAACGGTATATTAGCACAGACAATATATACAACCACGGCGTTAAAATTCAAGACAAGATTTTCGATAATTATTACCTCAATGGCTATGCGCGATGATTTATTAGCCGGTGACAGTTACTTTATTGTAGAAGTTAAATCATTAAAACGAATTATTGATTTAATACAGAAATATCATTGCACATGTTTTATAGATGAAATTTTAAGAGGAACGAATACAGTTGAACGTATTGCTTCATCATCTTCAGTTTTGGAATATCTACATTCACAAGACTGTTTGTGTATTGTAGCTTCTCATGACATAGAATTGACAAATATATTAGCTGACAAATTTGACAACTACCATTTTTGTGAACAAATAACAAATGATGAAGTTAATTTTGACTACAAACTCAAACAAGGTCCGTCGACAACCAGAAATGCCATTAAATTATTAAGTTTATTAGGCTTCAATCAAGAAATTGTTAAAAATGCCGAAAAAATGTCTTTTGAATATGATAATAAAAAGTTATAACGGAGCAGAGTAGTTTTTACTGATTAATCGCATTTTTACCGGACTTTAGTCCGAAGGCTTATAGTCTGAGAAAATGCAGGACTTGTGAGAGAATTAACCCGAATCGTAGGTTTGAAGTTCAGGACAAGTCAATTGACAAATTAGAAAAAATAGTGTAAGATGAACATATGCAAATGAAGAAAATGCTATTTATATTTCTCTTAATAATTATTTTTTCTGGTTGTGAAATTTTTAAAAAAGCATCGATAGAAAAAGAGGATATACTGTCCTTTAGAATGTTTGAAGTTTATGAAGACAAGGCTGTTTATATAGTAATATCCGGTCATATTTTCTGGAGTTCATATAATTATAAAGAAATAAAAATAAATAACTCTGCTCAAACTAAAAATATTATAATGTATGCGGAACTGGTAGGATTAACTAAAAACGCGACAGGAACATTTAATATTACTATACCAATTGAAGAAAACATAAACAGAGTATCTTTTGGCAATAACAATGAGATTATTTGGGAAAGAAAAACAACTGAAACATTAGCGCACCGGGAGAAATTATTGGAATTGCCAAGATTTACACCTTACAATGATGTTATAAATCAATTTGGAGAGCCTGATGCTGTTGTAGGAAGCGGTTTAGTGATAATTCAATACACATTAAACAATAATAGAAGGGCAGAATTAAATTTTGCCGGAGGTGAGGACTTGCAACGATTAAGTGAGGTATTTGGTTACACTGATGAAAATGAATTAAAAAATGAAAATTTAATATTTGGTTTTTAAAGGGATAGAGGAGAGTAGGGATTTTCTTCGCTGTACGTTTCTCGCAGAGGAAAGACCGGAAATGTAAAAAAACCGGCATCTATTGACACCGGTTTTAGCGGGAAACGGGAGTCGGATTCTCCCATTTTACTATCACCTTCTATCGTGTAGGTTATTATAGACATATCTAATTGTCAATAGAAATACAGAGATATTTATGGTTTTCTGTAACTTCTTCTGTAACTCTGAAAAAACTATAAATATACGTTATGTGCAATAAAACTATAATGTACGGGGCAGTTATACACTCAGCCCCGTACCGGTTCAAAACCAGTCCAGTTCGCCTAATCCACGTAAATAAAGCTCAGTTACTTGAATTGACGCATGACCCAAGAGTTTTGATACTCTATGAATATCCCTGTCCGTTTTGTATTCCGTGATTGCGTAAAAATGCCGCAAATCATGGGCGCTGTAGGCGGCGTTTATTTTTCCGGCTTGATGAAGTCTTGCAATACTGCGGGCTATTTTCTTTTCGAGTGTATTTGACGATATGCCGGAAAATGCACCCCGTAATGGTAAGCCCGCTTTTTTAATAGCGGCAAGCGCCGATGTAGGAAGTTCGCCTGTTATGTCCTTCCCTTTGCTATACGCTGTAAATCGTCCGCCATTTATGGACATTGTAGCAAGTGCCCCGGCTCTTAATCCGCGATATGCCATAACAGATACTGCGGCGCTTTCATATTTCGGCAGCTCTTTAATTATGGTTTTTAATTCTGCGGCTGTAGGAACTTCAATTTTTTTAACGGCTTTTTTTACGGGGCGGGCTTTTGTCCCTCGAAATGGATTGTCTATGGCGTTATGCCTGCGGTGTAACCATGTATAGAAACTTGAAGCGGCGGCAGTGTCCAGCCGTATAGAAGCGGCGCTCCTATTGCCATTTAACGCATATATAAAATCGTCCGCTTGCGCCGGAGTTAATTCAAGAATATTTATTCCCTGTGCGGCTGTCCATTTTTCAAGGCGTTCAAGCCCTGCGCTGTATGCTCTGCGGGTATGTTCGCTTTTTGTTTTTCCGGCGCTGTTCAAGAACGTCTTTTTTTCGGCTGTGTAGTTTATCCCTGCCAAATTTACTTGTTTGTTTAATTCCGCTGTTAATCGCTGTGTCATTACAAGGCGGGCGATCTGTTCTAATTGCTCGTTGTTTAAGTCCGCAAGTGTCGGAGCTTCCCTTTTAATTCTCATTGCCATTTCCTGCGGGCTTCCTGCCGGTGTGCCTGTTATTCTCTGCGCTATCTGGTTCATGTCTTTTTCCCCCTGTTTCTTTTTCATAGCCTTAATATCGGTTATTTTGTCCGATAATCTTATATTATAGGACATACGAGAAAACGTCAAGGGCAAAAAACCCCTCTGTAACGCGCTGTAGCGGCTTTCTAAGAGGCGCGGCAAGCCTTTATGGTGTTTTTTTATGTCCGGGGCTTTCTATGCCTTGCTGGATTGGCTCCCAGCCCCGACCATTATTTTTGCCTTCGATGTACTGAATATATAAAACAATATTCTTAATAAAATAAAAAAAAGCCGATGATGTAGTCTATAAAAAGCCTACAAGCACCGGCGTTGGCAACCTAACCGTTGGGAAATCTCTTCGGTGGGTGTTACCTGCGGGTGGTAATTATGGGGATCAACCCCTAGCCGTTAAAGGCATCAACCACTTGTCTATAATATCGCCTAAACCTCTTAAAAAGTCAATAAAAAGACTACTCCACATTTATGGTAACATCCACCTGATCTGCCAATTCTCTTATTGCTTCAAGTAGCTGTTGCCCCGTCCTGTCTGTCATTACGTTCGGTATCGCCCTGTTTATGGCGTTCGACTCATCTACTGCGCGGCGTTGTTCCGGTGTAAAAGCTCTTAATATGGCGGAAGCCTCTTCAAACGCTCGAAATGCCGGATGATTATCTTCGTTGAGGTAGCCTCTTAATCTTTCTCGTGCTTGACGATCATCCTCGCCTGATGAAAAAAAACTCCTATAAAAAGCGGTATCTCCTCTCGCCCTGCGTATTCTGTCATTAATCTCATGCGCTTCTTCTTCTCTACGCGCTCTATCTTCCTGCCTTGCACGACCCGTAAGCGGTAAATTGCCGCTTACTGTTTCTTCAAGTTCCTTTCTTGTCAATTCTAACGCTTTAGTAGTTTCCGTATCATAAAAATCTTGCCCGGCTTCTATAATTAAATTCCTGACGTTCATTGTTTCAATGGAGTAACGTAATTCATTACTGCTTGGTGTCGGTATTCCCGCCTGTCGGCTTAACAGCCTATTAACTTCTTCGGTACTTGTGCCGTTGCTTCTATACAAAGCGTCTGCCGTAGTGTAATTAAGCCCGAATCGTTTTATTAACCGGCTTACAATCTCCAGCCGATTATCTCCCTCTACGTCTTTAATCTGTTTTATAAATTCGTTATAAAGACCTACCAGATCATCGGGGTTCTCCAAATATTTCTGTACATCAACAATATCGGTAGAGCGCCCCTTCCCTTCAAGAACAGTTTTTGCCGCGCTGTAAGCAAACATATCATTAGAATCTTGTAATGCTGTTGCTCCCTCAAAACCGGACATGATCTGCATTAGCCGTTGCGCCCCGTGTTCCCCCTGCCATAACGGGTTGTTATCGGTCATCTGCGCCAGCATGGTAAGGTTTCTGGCAACCTGATCGGAAGAGCGCACGAACCCCTTGCTTATGCCGTCTTCCATTACCCTCTGCATGGCGCGTAGGTATTCCGTATACTGTCCTGATTTCATGCCGGAGGCTTGCAACCCCGCCCAGCCCGAACGTAAGGCATCGCCTCCGTTGTAACGCTCCGACATCATAGATACAGAGGAAAGAACACCGCGATCCGCTCCCGTACCGCGTTCATAATTAAAAACCCTGTCTGCCGCGCTTGCACCTAACCCCTGATACGCGGCGGCTTTTAACATCTCCGCGCCTTCCTCTGCCGTGAAGCCATACCTTTCCGCCACGCTCGCGGCTGTCCCCCATGTCCCTCGTACATTAGACGGATTGCCCATTACGGCGGCTAGATTCATCGCCTGATCTTTTTTATCATCCCACAATGAGGCATAAGCGATCCTGTTCGCGTATTTTTTCTGCTCCGCTTCGTTTAATGAACTAAATATTTGGGTTAATAGGTTTACGCCCGTTCCGGCAATAAGACTTACACCCATGGTAAAAGGAGCTAACGCCATACCTACACCTTGCGCCGCCGCTCCCGCTGTATTAAGAACACCAGATGTTCTGGCGGTTCTGCGCTGGCTTTCCGCAAGACTTCCGCCTAATACATCTCCACTGCCCAGAGAGTTTATAACAGCGGTTCGGTCAAGGCTTGATACCCAGACATCAAGCCCCGACCTAATCGCGCCTACAACCTGATTTAACGCTATACTTTTTACCGCTTCCCCTGCGGCGCTGTCTTGTGATGGAAGTCTTGACTG
>JAIRUQ010000027.1 GCA_031254315.1 Treponema sp. | reverse complement strand
ATAATAATCCCCAAAGGTTCTCTTATTTCAAATGTATCTGTGCCCTATCGTGGTGAAGTAAACGGGATTCCAAGTTTTGCTCATACCACTATCCTTTTTGAAAACACAAGATACTATATAGCCGCTAATACTTTTACGGCAGAAGACACCGATGAAATATTTGACGAATCATTTCTGACAAGCAATGATCCACAATCAAAAATTTGGATAACTGCCTATTTTCTTGACGTAATGCGTGCAGGTCATCGGGATGTCCTAATACCACATGAACAACTACTGGTTGATTATTACGATGATGAATATGAATATCAATCATGGTATGAAATGGGCGAATTTGATCGATCATTGGTGATAACGCAGGGTACTATATCTATCGGCGGTTTATATTGCGATGAATTCTGGATTAAACGAATCGAACATATTCAAGACGGATATTGTGTTACGGTAACATGGAATACACAGATCCCTGACTATATTTGGAACACTACATTTCGAAGTATGAATGTACATTTACCTGAACGGAGAAGAGACACTGTTTTGTACCTTTATTTTGTTATTGATGGTGATTATCTTGATGTCTATTATAAAGAGGACATAGTTGCTACTGATAAAACCTATTGTGCAACTTATGCTCTTGTTGATTTTGAAATAAGACAACAAATACGGACAGTTATTAAATTGTATGGAATATATGATCCGTCAAAACTCACGTTTTGGCCTCGTCGTGCTGACGGAAGTATGGACTACTTACCACCTCTTGGTATGACAAACAACTCAACCACCAACCGTACTGCCGAAGACATTTATCTTCTTGATACCGATAATACCGCCGCCGAAATAAGCCAAACGGACTATTTTATTCAAAGCGGCAAATCTTCACAATCACTTCCATTGTGGGCGTTAGTTGCGATTATCGGCGGTGCGGTTGTTGTGGCTGGCGGTGTAGTGCTGTTTGTCGTGAAGCGGAAGCGGTGAGCAGAAGCAGGATTATGATTATACACACGAGTATACACATAAAAAGAGTCAACGAATCGTACATTTGGGACTTGAATTAAGGTGTAGGAAATATGTGGTTAGTGGAAGTTGGAGTAATAATGAAGTAATATGGTAAGTAAGGCTCAGGAGTTACAGGTATGCAAGAAAGATTGCTGAAAAGAAACACACTGTTTTTTGTAGCCGTGTTATTGGTGTTCATTATTACCGCCTGCGACATGAATAGCCCGATTCTGCCAAAAACCAGACCCCGATTAGCAGTCGTAGATAGAACATCAGCACCAATAACAATAACAATAACTTGGGATGAGGCGCGTTTACCTAATCCACGCCATAAGATGGGTTATGAGATTTTAATTTCTGAAGATAGAACACAACATGAACGGAACAAAAGGCTCGAAGGGAAATGGGAGCCACAATTCAGGTTGCCATCACCCTATAGTACCGATGAACCAAGTATCACCATACCTATTGAGCCGAAAAAACAGTGGTATGTGACGATAGTAGCGATAAATTATGACAAATTGTATTACGCCGTCTATCCCCTGTTTGAAGTGAGAATTGAGGCTGATTTACCGATGTTGCCCGTATTGCCTGTCATGCCTGTCAGGTATGACCAAAACATGGTATTTGTGGAAGGCGGTGTTTTTAATTTTCATGGGAAACAGGTTGAGGTTGATAGTTTTTATATTTCAAAATATGAACTAACTAAAGATGTGGTATATCACTGCGAAGTATGGGCTGTTAAAAACGGTATTCAAGATATGTATCGTTATATCAGTGTCAGAGATTCAATGGGCGGATATGGTAATGTACCTTTCCAAGCGACGTGGTATGCTACGTTATACATCTGTAATTTATTAAGTATGCAGGGGGGCTATCGCCCAGTTTATTATCTTGATCCTGATCTAACGAACGCACTATTGTATAGAGATATTCAAAAGGTTCCTGTTTATATTGATATGGGTATAGATCGGGAAGCGGTTGTAGAATATTCCTTACTGGATTTTTATATAGATAACACTGCAGACGGGTTCCGGCTACCCACTGAAGTAGAGTGGGAATACGCCGCACGTGGAGGGAACAAAAGTAAAGGGTATATCTATTCTGGAAGCAACATAGCAGAAGAAGTCGCATGGTTCGGCAGATTAATATCTGCTAGGATTGACATTTACTCAGTTGGGACAAAGAGGGGAAATGAACTGGGGTTGCATGACATGAGCGGCAACTCCCCTGAATGGTGTATAGATTATTGGAGCAATGCCCCTTTGATTGACAACGCCCTTAGGAATGAAATTTATTTTTACGAAGCAAACAGGTGGACGGGGTTTCGGGTAACGAAGGGAGCCGTCTATGATCGCTATGATAGTCTTGATGAAGAAAGCATCGCTGAGTACCTTCGCCCCAATGCACGTGTGATGACGGATCTTTATTATATCCGTTGGCATGATAGCCAGAGTGAGAGATTGGACGTGCCAGCCATTACATTTTCACGTGAAATTGATAATTTTGGTATACGTTTGGTACAAAAACGGCAGGAGTAACAGAGGGCTAAGTTATGAGAATAGATGAAAAAGATCAGAGAATTTTTCTGCTTCATTTAGGACTGTCTTTTTTGATACCGTTTTTTCTGTTTTCATATATTATTATGCTATAATAATTGATACTCCAAATGGAATTTCTAATTCAGTAAACATATCTAAACATTTATAAGAAAATTCAATACCAGCAGTACAACAATTACTTCTATAACCAAGAAATACATCTACAGTATATTTCTCTTTTAATTTTAATAATTCCTTTTTTTTATTTTTAATTTTATTCCATAATGCATTTATATGTAATTCTAATGGATCATCTTCTGGAATATCTATTTGATATATCCATATTGTTTTATCATAAGGTTTGTTATTATGAATAATTTTTCCACCAATTTTATGAATAGATTTTGGTTCTAAACCCAATAAATTTGTTATTTCATTTGGATTTTCAATGTTACCAAATATTCTTAATGAAGCACTATATTCAAAATAATATTCCTCATCATTTTCTTGAACCATATTTTACCTCCATAAATATCATGTCACAATTTCTGAAAAAGTCAATAGATATTCAAAATTTAATTTCTTTCTTAAATATTATTAAGCATTACAAATTCCAAAAAAGTCAGAAAAAATGGCACATAACTTTTATTAAAAAACATGCTATTTTTTTAATTGGAACAAAAAAAATCCGGCGCCAATTGACGCCGGACTTAATACCGTAAACGGTTTTAGTAATCCATTCCTCCCATGCCGCCCATTCCGCCGCCGGGCATTGGCGGAGCTTCTTTTTTCTCCGGTATGTCCGTAATGGCGCATTCGGTGGTGAGGAGCAAGCTGGCAATCGACGCCGCGTTTTGTAACGCAGAACGTGTTACCTTTGCCGGGTCGATGATACCTGCTTTCATCATGTCTACCCATTCCATTTTTGCGGCGTCAAAACCTACGCCTTTCTTTTCGTTTTTCGCGCGTTCAGCGATGACGGCTCCGTCAAGACCGGCGTTCTCCGCGATCTGGCGGATCGGCTCTTCAAGCGCACGCTTGACGATTTTAAAGCCGACTTTTTCATCATCGGTGAGACCTGCAGTGTCCGCTTTATCAAGGGCAAGAGCCGCTTGAATTAACGCAATCTCGCCGCCTGAAACAATGCCTTCTTCGATAGCGGCTCGTGTCGCGGAAAGAGCGTCTTCGACGCGGTGCTTTTTTTCTTTTAATTCAACTTCAGTCGCCGCGCCGACATTGATAACCGCAACGCCGCCTGCCAGTTTTGCAAGCCGCTCCTGCAATTTTTCACGATCGTAGTCGCTGGTTGTGTCTTCAATCTGCGCTTTAATCTGTGCAATGCGATCTTGAATATCTTTCGCTTTGCCTGCGCCGTTGATGATCGTTGTATTGTCTTTATCAATTTTAACGGTCTTCGCCTTACCAAGCTGAGAAATATCTGTGTTTTCAAGTTTGAGTCCAAGCTCTTCGGAAATAACTTCGCCGCCTGTAAGAATGGCGATGTCTTCAAGCATTGCCTTTCTGCGGTCTCCGAAACCGGGAGCCTTGACAGCGCAAGTGCGAAGAGTTCCGCGCAGGCTGTTCACGACCAAAGTTGAAAGTGCTTCGCCGTCGCAGTCTTCCGCAATGATAAGAAGGGGCTTGCCGCTTTGGGCGACTTTTTCAAGCAGGGGCAACATGTCCTTCATGCTGGAAACTTTTTTGTCGTGAATAAGAATGAAAACATCTTCATAAACGCTTGTCATGGTGTCGCGGTCTGTAACGAAATAAGCGGAAATATATCCGCGGTCAAACTGCATACCTTCAACAAATTCAATAGAAGTATCCATCGTTTTGGATTCTTCAACGGTGATGACTCCGTCCTTGCCGACTTTTTCCATAGCGTCGGCGATTGTATTTCCGATTTCGCTGTCGTTGTTGGCGGAAACCGATGCAACGTGCGAAATTTCTTCTTTATCTTTGATGTCTTTGGAATTTTTCTTGATTTCCTCAACAGCGATTCCTACCGCCTTGTCGATTCCTTTCTTGAGTTCAAGCGGAGTCATTCCGGCGGCGACTGATTTTAAGCCTTCTTTGACCAGTGAATACGCCAACACTGTGGCGGTTGTGGTTCCGTCTCCCGCGACATCGTTTGTCTTGGTGGCTACTTCTTTTAAAAGCTGGGCTCCCATGTTTTCGTAGGGGTCGGCAAGTTCCACTTCTTTCGCGACAGAAACGCCGTCCTTTGTTACTGTGGGCGCGCCGAACTTTTTGTCTAAAAGGACATTCCGTCCCTTGGGACCGAGCGTTACCTTAACGGCTTTTGAAATCTGCTCAACCCCGGAAAGCAACTTGCGTCTCGCTTCTTCGTTGAACATTAACTGTTTTGCCATAATTTCTCTCTCCTCTCTCTTATTACCGAATTTTCGGTATTTTTTAATATTTATGGGTAAAATATAACCCGCTTATAAACTATCAAATTACCGGAAATCTTGCAATAGGGCTCCTTATTGCGGTTTTGCGAGGGCGGCAACGAGCAATTCAGCCAATTGCGCCGCTTCCCCCTCGGTAAGGGTTACGCCTTTGCCCATTTTTTCATGTTCAGGAGCCCAGTCCCTTATATCCAGCTTGGGGTCTCTGCCGTTCCAAGACACCAGATTCAGTTCTTTCTGCCAGCCGCTCTTTTCAGAGGAAATAACCCCAAAATGCTTTACAACCTCAAACTTTATACTATCCATAAAAACTCCCTTTCCATTAACTTCTATATATAGTATCAAATAAACATGAAATAATCATCTTGACCAGATGAATTATTCGTAGTATATTAACCCCTAAGAGGAGTCGTAATAATGAAAAAAAATCTTTCTTTCTTTTTAATACTAATGGCAGTAACTGCCTTGATTGTTTCTTGCGCGTCTAAACCACCTGCCGCGACACCGGCAACTCCGGCAACTACTGCCCCAACCGCTGGTCAGTCGGCGAGAGCGGACGAAGCCCGCAGAAAAGCAATGGATTTTCAAAGCCCTGAGTATTTCCCCAGTGAATGGGAAGCCCTTGAAGCTCAGTATGCCGCCGCAAGTAATGCAACCGAATATAATACTGTAGCCGCCGGTTATAATGAACTGTTTAATAAAACAATTCCGCTTTACGCTCAGGCGAGAGAAGATGAAATAATGTCCGCAAGAGAAGAATTGATCGCATCCGGTCTTATGGAATATTATCCCCAATTTTTAAAAGATGCGGATGACATCGCTCTTTCCGCTAAGTCTCAATACGAAGCCGGAGATTATTACCCGGCAAGAGATACTGCCGCCCGTGCGTTAAAAGAATACGAAAACCTGTTAGTAGGAGCAAGGGTTTATTTATCAAGAGAAGAAATCATCAATCGTGGTTTTCTCAAATATGACCCGGAAAATTTCGCAAGGGCGGATGAAGTTGGTCAGACAGCGGTGGAACAGTACGAAGCAGGAAACAAAGACGGAGCTTTAGCGAGTCTTGAAGAAGCCCAACTTCGTTACAATATTGTACTTGCAAACGGATGGACTATTTATTCAGCCGAACGCCGGGAAATAGCCGCCGCTGAAAGACAGCTTGCCGTTGCCGACAAAGCTAATATCGCGGTTCGTGATACTTTCCGTGAAGGCGACGCTCTTTTCAATCAGGCTGAAGAATCCTATGCGGCTGAAAAGTTTCAGGAAGCCGCGTATCTTTATATAGATTCTGAGGCAATCTTTGCCGTTTCAAGACAAGAGACAGAGGAAAAACGGCGGCTGGCAGAAGAAGCAATAAGGCTTGCCGAAGAAATAATTGAAGAAAGCAATGAAACAGCTATTGAAGCTGAAAGAATAATTGAAGGAGGCTCAAAATGACCCGTAAAATTTCTCTTGTACTGTTTATCTCAATATTTTTTACAGTAGCGGCATTTGCCCAGTACGATCTCCCGCAGTTGGATATGCAGTTCCCTGCATTTAATTCGCTTTCATACTTTGCCGCGGCAACTGATGAGGGTGAAGAATCATCAATCCCTTACAGCATCAGCAACAATGAGTTTTACATTGAAAGTCTGCGCCTAACAAAGCTTGCTCAGGAAACTTATAATTACGGAGATTACGATGCTTCTGCCGAATTTGCCCTTGAAGCGATCCGTTTTGCGATGCTTTCTGATGAATACATTTCTCTTCAGTTGATGGGCGAAGCAAGGCGTCTTTTGGATTGGGCGGAATCCAACAATATACCTGCAAGGTATCCTGTAGATTACGCTGAAAGCAAGGACTATTATGAAGAGGGCGTAGAGTTACATTCAAATGAAGAATGGATGGAATCAATTGATGCATCAATGAGAGCTATAAATATTCTTGCAAGTCTGCAAGGCGGCGGAACTCCGGCAAGAACCACCACAACCGCGTCAACAGGTACATTACCAAGCCAGTACACGGTCAGGTCATGGGCTTCTGTAAGAGACTGTCTGTGGAACATTGCCGGTTATTCATGGGTTTACAACGATCCTTGGAGATGGAGAGAACTCTATAACGCCAACAAAGCAAGAATGCCTGAGCCGGATAATCCAAATCTGATCGAACCCGGTTTTGTTTTGGACATCCCAAGCGTCAGGGGCGAGACCAGACAAGGCATGTGGGATCCTAACAGAACTTACAGACCTTAATATTTAATAGTTCGCCTGACCACATAACAGTGTGGTCAGGTATACTTATTTTATGGACAAAAGCCATCTTATTTGGAAAGAAGTAGATCGCAAAAAAGTTTTTGATTGCAGAGTTTTTTCTGTTTGGGAATCTTACTGCAAATCTCCGGTTCCAAAACAAAACAAAGACGATCCTTTAACATTCTCGGTAATTGAGGCAAGAGACTGGGCTATCGTTGTTCCTGTTATCAATACTACTGAGGGGAAAAAGTTTCTCATGGTGTGGCAGTGGCGGCATGGCGCGAAGGACTTAAGCCTTGAGTTTCCCGGCGGTGTTTTTGAACCCGGTGAAAACGCCGAAGAAGCCGCCGCCAGAGAATTGTACGAAGAGACAGGCTACAAACCCGAAAAGATAAAAAAAATAGGAGAGTTTTCTCCTAACCCCGCGATAATGTCAAACAAAGTGCATTTTTTCCTTGCAGAAAATCTTACGGACAGCGGCAAACAAGATTTAGACGAAGATGAATTTGTAGAAATCACACTGGTTAACGCCGAAGATGTTATTCAAGGAATGGGCAAGCCTCCTTTTATACATGCGCTCATGGGGACTGCATTGGCGTTGTATCATCAGAACGGTTAGGTGAGATGCCAGCCAAAATTTATTGCAATAGTATTGGAGGGTAAAAATGAAAAATCCTGTGAGAACATACTTATTGCTCCTTGTATTAATAATTATTTGTTTCTTTATTGTATATAATGTATTACCTATAAAAATAAAATATTATGATTTAATAAATAATGGAAATAAAATAGTAGCCGAACTAGAAATATATTACGAATTAAATAAAAAATACCCTGAAGAATTTGATTGGGAAGCAATAGAAACAATCTATAGAAAGACATTTTTTGGTGATAATAAAGAATTTAATGAAACCACTCAACCATGGTATAACAAAAATAATGATGATTATGTACTTCATTATTTTTCTTCATTTGATGGACCGTATTTATTTTATTCAAGTAAAAATAAAAAATGGGATTATGGTGTGAATATGTGGGAATAGAATTATAAATATTATCAAAAAAGGACAAATGGCTCTATTTTTTTTAAGCTTATTATGCTATTCTAAAATGAATGAAAGCGTATCTTGATATTGTACAAAAAATCCTCGATAACGGTTTTTCAAAGACGAACCGTACAGGCGTTTGTGCGCTGTCTGTCGCCGGGGCTATGTTTGAACATGACATGGCAGAGGGCTTTCCCCTGTTGACCACAAAAAAAGTCCCTTTCCGCCTTGTTGCATCTGAGCTGGAGTTTTTTATTCGAGGCATTACCGACAAGGAGTGGCTAAAAGAGCAGAACAACCACATCTGGGATGAGTGGTGCAGTCCCTCTACTGTCCCTTACGGTAATGATGAGATAACAAAAGCAAAAATGATGAGTGAGCGCGAACTTGGTCCTATTTACGGCTGGCAGTGGCGCAACTTTGGCGCACGCTATATGGCGTATAACACTCAGTTTGAGGGGCAGGGCGTCGATCAATTTAAGCAATTGGTTCAAACCTTAAAATCAGACCCTGATAACCGCCGGATGATTGTAAGTGCGTGGAATCCTCTTGACCTTTCGCGCATGGCATTGCCGCCCTGCCACTACGCATTTCAGGTAACGGTGATTGACGGTAAGCTGAACCTGTTGTGGAATCAGCGCTCTGTTGATGTCGCTCTTGGATTGCCGTTTAACATAGCGAGTTACGGCTGTCTTTTGCACCTGCTGGCGAAATCTGCCGGTTTGGGTGAGGGAAGACTCATCGGTTTTTTGGGAGATACACACATTTATGTGAATCATGTTGACGCAATTCGCCAGCAAATTACCCGTACTCCAAAGATATTGCCGCGAATAAAGACAGAAAACTTCACTTCTATCTTTGACTGGCATTATGGTGATACGGTCATCGAAGACTACGATCCTCATCCTGCGATTAAATTTGAGATAGCGGTGTAGTATGAGCGAGATTATCATTATCGTTGCTGCGGCGGAAAACGGAGTTATCGGCAAAGACAACGCGATGCCTTGGTCAATAAAAGGGAACCTCGCTCATTTTAAGGAGAGCACGATGGGCAGTCCTTGCATCATGGGCAGAAAGACGTGGGAGTCCCTTCCCAAAAAACCGCTTGCGGGTAGGCTGAACATAATTGTTTCAAAAACTTTAACTGCCCAAGACTCGCCCGATGTAAAAGTTTTTTCGTCTTTGTTATCCGCCATTGAATACTGCGCTAATTATGAAAAAATATTTATCTGCGGCGGAGAGTCAATTTATAAACAGGCTATGCCTCTGGCGGATAAAATTGATTTTACGCTTATCTCCGGAGATTACGACGGCGATACTTTTTTCCCCGAAATAGACCCTGAATACTGGATTAAAACAAATTCTGTTAACTTTAACACTTTTTCTGTTAATACTTATATTAAGCGAAATGACAAGGAGGGGATATGAAAGCGCCCATTTTAGTTGTGCTTGCCGCAGGCATGGGAAGCCGTTA
Organism: Treponema sp.; assembly: GCA_031254315.1. Taxonomy (GTDB): domain Bacteria; phylum Spirochaetota; class Spirochaetia; order Treponematales; family Breznakiellaceae; genus WQXQ01. The sequence continues at coordinate 30,229 of JAIRUQ010000027.1, read as the reverse complement.
TGGCGGACTTAAACAAATGGATAAAATCGGAAAAAACGGCGAGGTACTGCTTGATTTTTCGGTATATGATGCTGTGCAGTCTGGTTTTGAAAAAATTGTTTTTATTATACGCCATGATATAGAAAAAGATTTTACAGAACAGGTACTTTCAAGGATAGGCTCAAAGGTAAAATACGAGTTAGCTTTTCAGGATATGGACAGTTTAATTCCGCCTGATATTTTTCGTGCGGCGCAAGAAGCGGGACGTACCAAACCGTGGGGTACGGGGCATGCTTTGCTGTGCGCCGCCGATAAAATTGACGCTCCGTTCACGGTAATAAACGCCGATGACTTTTACGGAAGGGAAGCCTTTGCTGTTATGGGCAAACACCTTCGCAGTCCCGACTGTGAAACGCCTTCGATTGTTCCCTACCTGCTTGAAAAAACACTCAGTCTTCAGGGGACTGTCGCACGCGGCGTTTGCGAAGTTGACAACGGCTATCTTGCCGGAGTCGATGAGCTTACTTCCATCGAGAAAAAAGACGGACGTATTTTTAATACCGCGCCTGACGGCTCTGTCCGCTCTCTTCTTCCCGAAACTCCCGTATCAATGAATTTTTGGGGATTTCCGCCCAGTATACTCCCTGAGTTTCAAAAATATTTTAATGATTTTTTAGAAACTTTTTCTGCGGATGTAAAAGGGCAGATTAAAAGCGAATGTTTTATTCCTAAAGCCGTTGATTATTTTATAAAGAAGGGGATTATCAAAGTAAAAGTTTTACCGGCAAATTCCACTTGGTTTGGCGTTACCTACAAGGAAGACAGGGAGACGGCAATTAAAAAGATTGAAGAAATGACAGCAGACGGAATATATCCGCCTACGCTTTGGTGAACGTTATGGGTAAAATTATTGACTGGTTTTTACGTTTTCTTAAGGGAGCCGCGATAGGGATGGACTTTGTTCTTCCGGGAGTCAGCGGAGCGGCGCTTGCGGTTGTTTTTGGTTTATACGAAAGAATTGTAGAGTTTGTAGCGAATATAACAAAAAACTTTATAAAAAACATTTTATTTTTTCTTCCTGTTGGGTTAGGCGGCTTACTTGGAATTTATATAATTTCGCACCCCATGAGTTTTTTGTTAAAAAATTATCAAACTCCTGTTTTGTGGTTTTTTGTCGGCGCGATACTTGGAACAATGCCTGAACTTTGGCAAAGATCGGGCGAGAAGGGGAGGAAGCCGCTTCACATCGGAGTATTGATAGCGACTTTTATACTTGGGACTTTGTTCCTGCTCTTTTCGGGAAGTTGGGTATTGGGTCATATTCAACTTAACCCTGTAACTGCGTTTTGCACAGGCGCTCTGGTCGCTCTGGTTATTTTAATTCCGGGATTCAGCTCCTCAAATTTTCTGGTGCTTTTTGGGTTGTACGAACAGATGATTAATTCTTTTAAAAGTTTAAATATTTCCGTTTTAATTCCCTTCGCGCTTGGAATATTGATTTTTGTGCTTCCGTTCTCAAAAGGAATTGAGTTTTTAATAAAAAAAGTTTTCACCGGATTTTTTCACTTTATTGTCGGAATTGTTTTAGCTTCCGCTGTTCTTGTTGCCGCTATTGCTTCCGGCTGGCAAAACCCTGACGGCTATTACAATTATTTACAGATTGGCTCGCTTGCGTGTGTCATTACAACAATCGCCGGAGCGCTCTTCGCGTATTGGATTTGTAAAGCAAGTAAAAAGTACGAAAAGGAAAATAGTCCTGAGAGCGAAATTTCTGAACAATCATAAGATGATAAAATGAAAATAATCACAATTCTCCAATAAATATAACTTTCGGCGGAACTATGTCTAACTCAACGTTAACGAAAAGGGATATCCTAATTATTATTTCTAAATTTATAAAAAAACTGGATTTTTTCTTTAATATGTGATATAACTTCTTTTAAGGAGAAACTTTATGAAAAATTCACAACTTGCCCTATTCAGCGGAATTATCTTTGTATTGGCGGCAGTCCTTTTGCTGTCAGCTTGTGACGGAGACATTGAATCTCTCGCTTTTCGTGAACCTTTTTTTGGCACTTGGATTTGTGATGATGATCCAGCTCGCTCTATTACAATTTCTGCAGATAAGATAGTTTATAGAGATGAAGGTTCAAGGGAAGATTCGAAGTATTATAATCAAACGGTATCTGAATTGGAATGGATAAGAGATATCAATCGTCTCTTTGAAACAGGGAGAGATTATCCTTTAGGTTATTCTATTTTTGGATATGTTTCAGCAGTAGCTGAAAATTCTAACTATAATGTTGGAAATAGCTGGAGAGATTCTTTCTTTATAAATAGAGAGTGTGATAAATTGGTTAACCAATCTTCTTATGATGGACGTCTTTTTGGGGTATACACCAAAGTTTCTAAATGATTATTTGTACTTTACCTTGACCGCTCTTCGGGGCAGTGTTTTTTCTAGTAAAAAAGGGAAAAACCGCACTTTTCGGCAATGTCCCGTCAAAGGGACAGGCAGGCTCTGTTCCCCTCTAAAATCTTCAAAAAAGGCTGGATTTTTTCTTTATATATGGTATAATTTCCTCAGGAGAAACTTTATGAAAAAGTCAAAACTTGCCCTATTCAGCGGAATAATTTTTGTATTGGCGACGGTTCTTTTGCTGTCGGCTTGCGGTCCCAACGACAACAGAACGCCTTATTACGGCAATTGGGTTCTCAATTCCCCCGATGTTAATTTTGATACTACTTATGCAGGCGATAAAATAATAACTGAGAATTTAACTGATAAATGGGAATTCACAGTAACTTCACTTAAATGGGAAGAAATTACTAATACTAACGAAGCGACTAAAAAAGACTATCCTTCCGGCTATCGTATTTCAGGAGTTGTTTCAAACATAAAAAACAGCGCTATATATACAGTAGGAACAGAATTTTCAGTATTTAGTTTTATTCATAAGAGTAATAAAAGGAAAATGATTGAACTTTCTTCGCTCTCTACAGATTCCACTTTTGATGAATACAACAAAGCCAATAGATAATTTTTAGGAGGAAAAAATGGCTGAGTTAAAAGGTTCAAAAACAGAACAGAATTTGATGGCGGCGTTTGCCGGTGAATCACAGGCGCATGTCAAGTATCAATATTTCGCTTCAAAAGCGGAAAAAGAGGGCTACCAGCAAATTGGAGCGATTTTCCGCGAGACCGCTCTCAACGAAAAAGAACACGCGAAGATTTGGTTTAAACTTCTGCACAACGATGATGTGCCGCCGACCACCGAAAATCTTAAAGCCGCCGCCGATGGCGAAAATTTTGAATGGACAGACATGTACGCAGGTTTCGCGAAAACCGCGAAAGAAGAAGGCTTTGATAAAATCGCCATTCTGTTTGAAATGGTAGGCAAGATTGAAAAAGAACATGAAGAGCGTTATCGCAAACTGCTTGCCAACGTAAAAAGCGATATTGTGTTTTCACGTGACGGTGATCAGGTTTGGCAATGCGCCAACTGCGGACATATTATTGTTGGCAAGAAAGCGCTGGAATTATGTCCTGTTTGCAAACATCCAAAAGCGTATTTTCAGATTAAAGCCGCAAATTATTAATGGACGCGAAAATAAGCCGCGCTCAGGCTTGGGAACTTCTCAAACAGTACAACAAAGACCCGTTTCACCTTCAACACGCTTTGACTGTTGAAGGCGTGATGAAATGGTTCGCTAAGGATCAGGGCTTTAGTGATGAAGAAGAGTTCTGGTCTATCGCCGGATTGCTTCACGACATTGACTTTGAGCAGTTCCCCGATCAGCATTGCATTAAAGCGCCGCAGTTACTTCGCTCAGGCGGCGTAAGTGAAGAATTAATCCACGCCGTATGTTCTCACGGTTACGGATTAACAACTGTGGACGCAAAACCGGAACACACAATGGAAAAAATTCTTTTTGCCGCAGACGAATTGACAGGTCTCATCTGGGCGGCGGCGATTATAAGACCGTCAAAGAGCGTTATGGACATGGAAGTAAAATCGGTAAAAAAGAAATATAAAACCCCCGCCTTTGCCGCCGGCTGTTCCCGAAAAGTAATAGAAGACGGCTCTGCTTTACTTGGCTGGGAACTTGATACGCTCATTGAAAAGACAATTCTTGCCATGCGCTCCTGTGAGGCAGATGTCAACGCCGCTATCGCGGAGATGAAGAGCGGTTAATATAAGAGCATCAGGAACCGGTTAATATTCTGGTCAGCGTAGGGGATGAGTACCAAAGGGTTACGGGTTCATTCCTGCTTGTGTTTGCCTTTAGATAGACATATCCGCTTGGGAAATTCCATGAAGTTTCATAAGGGCGCATTTCCCTTAACATTCTGTCGAAGAGCAGGGTGGGTCCGTATAATGCTGTAAGCTCGGTTTGCATATCGGTATAGCACTTCATCAGTTCGTCAAGGCTGGTCGTGTTAAAATAGTAAGTGCCGCCTTCAAGTCCGTTTCTGGAAAAATAGGCGAGCATGAATACCGGATAACCCGACACCCGAATATTGTCATAAACGAGCGATTGAAGCCCATTGACCTCGCTAACATGAGCAGGATTTCCCATTCTTGCTTTGAATGTTTCCATGCTTGTTCCCCATTGGAAATTATGAAAACCAACGGAAACTTCATCATCGGCATAAAGCGCGGTTGCAACCAACAGCGCGAAAATAATTATTGATAGCTTTTTAATGGTATACCCCCCTTTCAATATCGGAGAAAAAGGGGGAAAAATTAAGCCCCAAAAGAGCCAAGTCATTGCCAACTGCCCTCAAAACAGGTAAAATAGGCTTGTTCCAAATAGCGAACAAAAAGCCGATGTGGTGGAATGGCAGACACTGGGGACTTAAAATCCCCTCCTAGCAATGGGGTATGAGTTCGAGTCTCATCATCGGCAAAGAAAGTTATTAAAAAGAAAAGGTGGAATGGCAGACACTGGGGACTTATAATCCCCGGCAGAAAAACGCACGGCGTTAGCCGTGTCTCTTGATAAAGGTGGCACGCCGTAGCGCCCAAAAAAGCCCCTGTGTGTGAAAAGGTAAGCCTTCCTTTAGGAAGGCGTCAGCGCGGGCAAAATTACGCTTTACACCTCCCCAGCCGCTAATTTATAAATAGCCACTGCGTCTTTTTCGTCCAATTTGCGGTAATTGCCGATTGGACCAAAATGGACGGCGCGTTTTGCCATTTCGCCGATACGGGACGGGTCGAGGTTTGCTTCCGCAAAACGGATCGGCATTCCTATCGAATGGAAGAAGTTTTCCATGCGCAGAACGCCTTCCAGCGCGGCTTGTTCACAGTCATAAAAAGAGCCGTCCACGCCCCACACTTTTTCAGCGAAACGGGCAAGACGCTTGGTGTCTTCCTTGATGTTGTACTTTAGCCATGCAGGAAAAATTATGGCAAGACCCGCGCCATGAGCCAGTTCAAAAAGAGCGGACAGTTCATGATCAAGGGCATGACTCGCCCAGTCGCCAATTCGCCCAGTGTCTAAAAGACCGTTGTGAGCGATTGACCCTGCCCACATGATTTCCGCTCGTGCATCGTAATTGTTCTCGCCGCCGCTGAAAATTTTTCTTGCGTTACGGATGATTGTTCTAAGTGTGCCTTCGCAAAGCTCGTCTGTAAGTCCGACATTAGGCTCTTTTGTAAAATAGCGTTCCATTATATGAGCCATCATGTCTGTTATTCCGCAGGCAGTCTGATAAGGCGGCAAGGAATATGTCAATTCGGGGTTCATTATCGCAAAAACAGGGCGAATGCAAGGGAAGTTTATCCCCCTTTTCCACGGACCCTCTTCATTTGTAATGACACTGCTTATACTCGATTCGCTTCCTGCCGCCGGAATGGTCAGAACAACACCAACGGGCAGGGCTTTGTCGGCGCTTTTTTTCCTGTCGAAAAAGTCCCATAAATCGCCGTCATTTACCGCGCCGACAGCAATCGCTTTTGAAGAATCAATCGCGGAACCGCCGCCGACGGCAAGGATCATTTCAATTTTTTCTTTCTTTACTATATTAACGCCTTCTTTTACCAGCGAAAGACGGGGGTTTGGCTGTACGCCCGTCAATTCCGCCCATTCAACTCCTGCGTCCTTCAAACTGTCCTTTATTCTGCCAATAAGCCCCGAGCGAACGGCGGAACCGCCTGAATGGTGCAGTAAGACCTTTTTTGCGTATTGAGCGGTTTCGCTCCCTGCCTGTTTTTCCGTCCCCTTGCCAAAGATTATTTTTGTTTTATTACAATATTCAAAGTTTTGCATTTTTCTCTCCTATTAGTTTTATCTCATTATTTTACACTATACAATTTTATCACTCAATGGTAAAATTAATAAATGCGGAAAAAAGTTAATTAGCTAAAATATTCATCCAATCTCTATGTCCATATAAAAAACGATCTATATTTATTTGTTTTTCTTTAACTTTGTAGAATAATATATAATTTTTTACCATTGTAAATCTAAATCCTTTAGATGCCCAATATTCATCGGGAACTACCGGATACATAAAAGGGTTTTCTTTTATTTTTTTGTATGTTTCTTTTACTTCATCTTTTAATCTTTGAGCGGCAATAGGGTTTTTCAAATTTTGTCTAATATATTTGATTGCGGCTCTTAATTCATCACGGTAAAAGCAAGAATATTTTAATTTGTACACGGTGCCTACATTAAATCCATTTCTTTTTCCATTTCTTCTTCAGTTAAAAAATTACCATTTTCTACATCTTTATCCGCTTCCTCTAATAAATTGTACAATCGTTGTTTTCCGGTAATTGCTTCATAAGTCTCAATGCTCATTACAGCAAGATCACCTTCTCCATTTTTGGTAATAAATACAGGTTCTCTATATTTATGGCAAAAATCAGAAATATCGGAATATGAATTTCTTAAATCAGCACTTTTCCTTATTACCGGCATAAATTCCCCTAAAATGTAACCTATAACTATATATTATCAATATTCTGATATTAGATCAAGAGCTATTTTTTCGGCTAGATTTCTTTTGATGAAATCCAGCCCTACCCGCCAAAGAGGGTAATTTTGCACCTCTTTTGCCTTTTTTTAGCACTATTTTACACTGTACAATTTTCTCACTCAATGGTAAAATTGATAAATGTGGAAAAAAGCGCCTGTCCTTTCGTTTAAGAGGGGCATTTATCCAAACGAGCAGAAACAATATACCGAAAATGTCCCCATAAATTATCTACTCCCCACAGCAGGCAGTGAAGTAATTTTCCCGGTTTTAATGCATTTGGGCGCTCCCTGTAAGCCGCTTGTAGAAAAAGGGCAGAAGGTTCTGGTCGGTGAAAAAATCGCCGACAGTGAGGCTTTTGTCTGCGCCCCAATTCACAGCAGTGTTTCAGGAACAGTAAAGGAAATACGTCCGCATTTAACGGTAGTCGGCACGATAGTCAATTCAATAATTATAGAAAATGACGGAGAACTTACGGAACACGAAAGTATCAAAAAGCGTGAAAGTTATGATGATCTTTCAAGAGAGCAGATTTTACAGATCATTCGTGAAGCCGGAATTGTCGGGCTTGGCGGAGCAGGTTTTCCAACCCATGTAAAACTTTCGCCGCCGCCGGAAAAGAAAATAGACAGCGTAATCGTAAACGGCTGTGAGTGCGAACCGTATCTTACAACAGACAATAGGGTTATGATCGAAGAGTCAGATCGAATTGTTACAGGGCTAAAAATAATCTTAAAAGTAATACAGAATGCGAGAGGGTTTATCGCGGTTGAGAATAACAAGCCCGAAGCGATTGAATCGCTTGAAAAAGCCTGCGCCGGAAATCCGAATATCAAAGTTGTCGTTCTTAAAACAAAATATCCGCAAGGGTGCGAAAAACAACTTGTAAACGCAATAACAAAAAGGGAAGTGCCTTCAGGCGGAATTCCTATTGATGTTGGATGCGTTGTAAACAATGTTGATACAGTTATCGCTATACATCGCACTATTTTTCGAGGTCGTCCGCTTATGCGAAAAGTTGTTACATTAACGGGCGGCGCTATAAGAAATCCCGGCAACTATAAAGCGCGTATCGGGACAAAGTTAAACGATCTTGTTGAGCTTGCCGGAGGCTTCAAATCAAATCCCGAAAAAATTGTTGTAGGCGGACCAATGATGGGAACCGCTATTTTTGATACAGATGTTCCCATTGTTAAAACAACATCGGGGGTGCTTTTCCTTACCGAAGAAGAAGCGCATATTCCGCCTGAAAGAAATTGTATACGTTGCGGAAGCTGTGTCGAGCATTGCCCCACAGGACTTATTCCGACGGAGTTAAACGCGGATATATTAAAAGAGGACGGAGAGGCGTTTGTTAAACACAACGGACTTGACTGCATTGAATGTGGAAGCTGTTCATACATTTGCCCGGCAAAGAGGCGTTTGTCGCAGGCAATCAGAACAATCAGAAGAGTTGAGCTTGCCAAGCTCAAAAGTAAGAGCGGATAAAAGGAGACTGCGGTGAAAATAGTAATAAACCAAATGATGACCGTCTCTTCTCCACCGCACATTTACGGCACTGATTCAATCGAAGCGCGAATGCGTGATGTGTTGATCGCGCTTGCTCCCGCTTTAATTATGGCGATAATTCATTACGGTATGCAGGCGTTTTATACTACCGCAATAACAGTTATCTCCGCGATGATAGCTGAATATCTGTATCAAAGAATTATGGGCAAGGCTGTTACGTTATACGATTGTAGCGCTGTGATTACAGGTGTACTGCTCGCCTTCAACCTTCCGCCCGATGTTCCGCTGTGGTTGCCTATTATCGGAAGTTTTTTCGCCATAATAGTAGTAAAACAGTTATTCGGCGGACTTGGCTCGAACTTTGTGAACCCGGCTCTTGCCGCCAGAGCGTTCCTTCTCGCTTCTTTTGGTACACACATGACAAACTGGACGTTTGCGCCCGATTCGGTTACAAGCGCGACATACCTTGCGATTGTTAAACAAAATCCGTCTTTTTCTCCCGAAATGTCTGACTATATGGCTCTTCTTTTTGGGAAAGTAGGCGGCTGTATCGGCGAAACAAGCGCGGTCGCTCTCTTTATAGGAGGAGTTTATCTTCTTATAAGAAAGGTTATAAATTGGAGAATACCGGTTTTCTATATAGGAAGTTTTGCTCTTTTTGGTTTTATTTTTGGAAGGACGGGATTTTTCAGCGGGAACATTTTATTTGAAGTATTAAACGGCGGCTTGATAATGGGAGCCTTCTTTATGGCTACGGATTACGCGACAAGCCCGATTACACCTAACGGAAAGATTGTAATGGGAATAGGATGCGGAATTCTCGCGGTCTTTATAAGATACTTTAGCGATTATCCTGAAGGTGTAAGTTATTCAATAATTATTATGAATCTTTTTGTACCGCTTATTGATAAATATGTTAGACCGCGTGTTTACGGCAAGAGGAAGAAGACATGAATTATATCTTAAAACCTGCCGCGACTTTGTTTATTACCGCATTTATTATAGCCGCCCTTCTGGGCATTGTGTACAATCTTACTCTTGAACCTATCGCAAGACAAAAAGAAAAAACGCAGAAAGCCACAATGGGGCAAGTTCTGCCGCAGGCTTCTGAATACATAGAAAAGCAAACAGAAAAGACCGGCAGTATTGTCGCTGTATTTGAAGGCTACTCTGTCAATAATACTTCAAATGAATCTGAGTTGGTTGGCTATGTAGTTCAACTTGCGCCGGAGGGGTACGGCGGCAAAATTGATCTTATTGTCGGGATTTCTCTCTCTGACGAAAATATTATCGGTATTCGTATACTAAAGCACACAGAATCGCCGGGTTTTGGCTCGGGTGTTGTCGATGAAAAATTTTACAAACAGTACAACAACCGCGCGTTAGTGCCGCTGGGAGTTGTAAGGTCTTCTCCCGGTGCGAATGAAATTGAAGCGATATCAAGATCAACGATTACTACAAGGGCGGTTACCAAAGCGGTAAACGAAGCGATAGAGTGGTATAATGGGAGAACGCGATGAAATATTTTGACCTTATAAAAGACGGTATCATTCGAAAAAATCCGGTATTTGTTCAGCTTTTGGCGTTATGCCCTCTGCTTGCCGTTACAACGTCCGCGATTAACGCTATTATCATGGGGTTAGCCACTACCGCCGTTATGATTTGCGCAAGCTCGGTTATTTCTATTGTGCGAAAACTCATCCCTGGTGAAATAAGAATTGCCGCGGCGGTAATAATCGTAGCCGGTTTTGTTACAATTCTTCAACTTTGTTTGGACGCTTATGTTCCGCCGAATATAACTGCGGCTCTTGGGATTTATATTCCTTTGATAGTAGTTAACTGCATTGTTTTTGCGCGACTTGAATCTTTCGCTTCAAAAAATAAATTATTTCCGTCGATGCTTGACGCTTTGAGCATGGGATTGGGCTTTACTTTAGGGCTTTTTATTATAGGCGTAATACGCGAATTTTTGGGGAAAGGTTCGATTTTTGGGAAAGAACTTCTGAATGATCCGATGCTTATTATGGGCAGACCTGCCGGGGCTTTCTTTACGCTTGGAGTTATTATTATGATAGGCAAGCAGATTTCCATTGTTAGATCGCGGATGAAGACAATGAAAAAGAAGAGGTTAGATAGATAATGGAATTATTTTATATACTAATTGGCGCAATATTTATAAATAACTATGTTTTAGTTCAATTTTTGGGAATGTGTCCCTTCTTCGGCGTTTCCAAAAAAACAGAATCCGCTTTAGGTATGGGGCTTTCTGTCATGTTTGTCATGACAATTTCATCGACAATAACATTTCTTTTTTATCAGTTTGTTTTAGTCCCGTTAAATATCGCATACCTACAGACAGTTGTTTTTATTTTAATCATCGCTTCGATTGTGCAGTTTGTCGAAGTGTTTCTAAAAAAAATGTTTAAGGCTCTTTATACCATGCTGGGAGTGTATCTGCCGTTGATTACTACAAACTGCGCGATATTCGGCGTAACTCTTATCAATATAAGGGACGACTTAAATTTTATCGGCATGATTGTAAACAGCATTGGAGCGGGCGCTGGTTTCACTCTTGCGCTGTTACTGCTTGCCGGTATTCGTGAAAAGTACGAAGCAAATCCTGATATTCCCGAAATATTCAAAGGATTTCCGCTCGCGCTTTTTTCCGCCGGGCTTATGAGCATTGCGTTCATGGGATTTTTGGGGTTAATATGATTGAAACAATTCAAAGTTTATTTGAAGGCATAGCGTTAGAGAGCATTTTATTTCCTATTTTCAGTATAGGCGGACTTGCGCTTCTCTTTGGAGTAGTTCTCGGTTTTTCCGCAAAAAAATTCGCGGTTGAGTCAGACCCAAAAGTAGATCGCATAATAAGCGTATTGCCGGGCGCGAACTGCGGCGGCTGTGGTTTTCCCGGCTGTACAGTATTCGCGGAGCGGGTTGTAACAGGCGAAGCAAGTTATCGCGGCTGTCTGCCGGGAGGAGCATCCGCCGCCACTGAAATCGCTCATCAACTGGGAATTGATGCCACGCCGTTAAGCCGAAAAGCCGCTTTTATAAAATGCGACGGCTCGAATGACAATACTAAAAGAAATTATATTTACGATGGTCCCAAAAGCTGTGTTTCTGCGTCTCAGCTTGCGACAGGCGGAAACAAAACCTGCGCGTACAGTTGCATAGGGCTTGCAAGCTGTAAAAACGCCTGTCTTTTTGGGGCGATACAAATTGTTGATGGTATAGCTATAGTAATAAAAGAAAAATGCACCGCCTGCGGAAAATGCGTTACAGTCTGCCCCAAAAAACTGATTGAAATAGTGCCTGACAGCAGTGTTGTCCGTGTTTTGTGCAACTCAAGAGACAAAGCAAAAGACGTCAGAGAAAACTGCCGCGCCGGCTGTATTGGCTGTTCACTTTGCCAAAAAGTCTGCAAAGCCGGCGCAATTACGGTAGAAGACAACATCGCTCACATTGATTACGAAAAATGCACACAATGTATGGAATGTGTGAATAAATGCCCGTCGAAGGCGATTAAAGTGATAAGGTAATCCGTTCATTTTATAATTCCCAAAACATTTTTTCAAAATCATGTGTTATTCGCAAATAATTAAAGTAATAAGGTAATAAATTGGAGTAATGTGTTCATTTGGCAGTCTTAAAAAAGAACTATAATTCAAAATTATGTGCTATTTTAATTATTATTGTATAATATTTCATATTATGGTATTATTTTATTACGCGAAATTTTAAACTTTTTTATTATTTTTGCTGTTAATTATGTGAAAGTTTCCATATTTGCGCTATATTTATGATATGAGCTTAAAAAACGCCAAAACAATATACCGGCGGCAGTTATACGCAAATTTTCTTAAATCTAGTAATTATCCAACAACTTCTCTTTTCCCCGACTTTTCGTCTATTCTTTTCTCATTATTTTCAAATAACAGGCGGAATTTTCTGTCTTTTTCGCTCCGTTGGAGTGCATACCACCTTTAATGGTGGACAAATTTAAGACTTCGTAGAAGTCAGTGATTACCTGCTCAAAGGCGGCAGGGGATCACAGAGAGGAGTTTTTATGAAGGCATTACTAAAAACAATCGGAATTATCGCAATGGCGGCGATAATTGGTTTTACAATGACGGGCTGTCCGGATGGCGGAGGGGGAGGAAGTGGACCTTACACCGTAACATACAACAGCAACACAAATACAGGTGGCACAGTACCAACAGACAGTAACTCGCCTTATCAAAGCGGTGAGACTGTAACGGTTTTAGGTAATACCGACAACCTCGCAAAAACAGGTTATACCTTCACAGGCTGGAACACCTCCGCTAACGGAAAAGGTACGTCTTATTGGGTAGGCGAGACTTTTACTATCACTGCCAACATTACACTTTACGCTGAGTGGACTCAAGGATATGTCTTTAATCGTACTGTTACTTTTAACAGCAACGGCGGGAGCGAAGTTAGCTCCATTACCATACCTAGTGGCAGAACGATTAAAAGACCAATAGACCCGACAAGCGGATATGGGACATTTGACAATTGGTATAGTGATTCGGGACGTCATACCCTTTTTGATTTTAGCACTCCCATTACCACAAACACGACAATCTATGCCAAATGGAACGCGACTTATGAAGTTGGTGATACCGGTCATGGTGGCGGGAAAATTTTCTATCGAATAGAAACCGGTTTTAACCTTTATACCGGTTCTACTGATGCTGACAATAACTATATTAAAGCATACTACCTTGAAGCCGCCCCTGAAGACGCGGCTACAACAAGATTGAGATGGTCAACCGCAACAGGCGCTCCTTACATCCAAATACCATACAGGGGCACAGCTATCGGTTCCGGCAGAAAAAACACATCTGTAATTCTTGCATTAGATGCGACTGCCCCCGCCGCTTTAGCTTGCCATGAATATGAAAACAATGGAATGACAGATTGGTTTCTTCCTAGCTTATCTGAACTGGAAGAACTCTCTAGACAAAGGAGTGTCATTGGTAATCTCGTTAATGATCCGGCTGGCTATGGCTATTGGACTTCAACTGAGTCTGTTCCTAGTAGTAAGGCATATGCTCCGAAGCCATATTCTTTTAGTACTTCCTCTTCCGAAAAGAATTTCGATTATCATGTTCGTGCCATCCGGGCTTTTTAGCCTTTTAGAAAGAGAGTGCAGGGAGCAAAAGAGCGGCGATTTGTCTCAATTTTGCTCTTTACTCTCTGCTAAATATGCAAGTTGCAAGCGCAAGTTTTTAGCGTGTAACAGGATTTTCAAATAACAGGCGGAATTTTCCGTCTTTCCGCTCCGTTGGAGCGCATACCACCATTACGGTGGACAAATTTAAGACTTCGTAGAAGTCAGTGATTACCTGCTCAAAAGAGGCAGGGATCATACAGAGGAGTATTGTATGAAAAATAGCGTAAAAAACAGCTTGGCGGTCATTGTTATGATGATCAGCTTTGTCCTTGTTTTCACTGCCTGCGATCCGGGTGGTAGCGGTGTACCGCAACAAGAACCGTTTAATGTTACCGATGAAGAAGGCGGAACAACTCTTGCCGAAAAATTAGCATGGGTTAAAGAAAACGCCAAAAGCAATTTCAACTACATCATTGAAGTAAAAGCCAATGAAAGCTTTGTCCCTGCAGGAACTGATCCTGATTCTGAGCTTGGTCCCGGCTATCTTTCCTATGCCGGTAAAACCAATATAGGCATAACCCTTAAAGGCGCGGATGAGGAACGCACTATAAGCCTTTTATCCAATGGAAGTCTGTTTACTGTGGAAAGCGAAGTTACCCTGACTCTGGGTGATAAAATCACTTTGAAAGGGAAATCAGCCAATGAGGTTTCATTAGTCATAGTAAATAAAGACGGAACTCTGGTAATGAACACAGGCGCAAAAATTACCGGTAATACCGTGTATCTTTTCTCATCAAAAAGCGGAGGAGTACATGTGAATGGTGGAATTTTCACTATGAACAACGGGAAAATCTCCGGCAATGGAGCTCAAAACAGTGGCGGTGGCGGTGTGTGTATAACAAGTGGAACCTTCACTATGAAGGGTGGGGAAATCTCAGGCAATACAGCCAGTAACAACAGTGGCGGCGCTGTGTATATGACAAATGGAACCTTCAACATGAATGGCGGGAAAATTTCAGGCAATAGTAGCACAAGCACAACTACAACTTATTGGGGTAGCGGCGGTGTGCTAGTGCTCGGCGGAACCTTCAACATGAACAACGGGGAAATCTCAGGCAATACAGCCCAGCGCGAAGGCGGTGGTGTGTATGTGAAAGGAACCTTCAACATGAACGGCGGAAAAATCTCAGGCAATACAGCCAATGACGGCGGTGGGGTGTATGTGGGTGGAGGATGGAACCTCATGAATGGTGGGGAAATCTCAGGCAATACAGCCAATAGAAACGGCGGCGGAATGTATGTGAATCCTGGATCATTAGACATGAAGGATGGGAAAATCTCTAACAATACAGCCGTCAACGGCGGTGGTGGTGTATATATTGAATCCGGAGGCTTCTGGCTAATCGGTGGGGAAATTTCAGACAATACAGCCAATGACGGCGGCGGGGTGTATGTGTTGGGTTCTGAGTATAGTGGAGAATTCAGACAGAACGGCGGGAAAATTTCAAGAAATACTGCAACCCAGAATGGTGGCGGGGTATATCTAAAGAGAACCAGCGCAAAACAATCCGTAGTAGAATTCCTGATGTATAAAGGGGAAATCTCAGGCAATACAGCCGGCTCCGGCGGTGGGATGTATGTTAGCACTAACGGAACCTTAAACTTACAAAATGGGACGATATACGGTTCAAACGCAAATGCGAGTCTCAAAAATACCGCTTCTTCCGGGGCGGCATTGTATAAAGAGCCCACTGCTACAGCCCAGAACGGTACGCGTAGCAGTAGCGGAGTATGGACAAGTAAAAGCGAACTAGCCACCACCAACAACACAATCAGTTATTGAATGGGAACTTGCAATAGCCCAGCACCTAAGAATTTAGATGCTGGGTAAATGCGCAATGACAGCAAGCGCAAGTTTTTGCGTGTAACAGTATTTTTGAATAACAGGCGGAATTTTCCGTCTTTATCGCAACATTGGAGCACATTCCACCTTTGATGGTGGGCAAATTAATGACTTCGTAGAAGTCAGTGATTTCCTGCTCAAAACGGCAGGGATCACAGAGAGGAGTTTTTATGAAGGTATTACTAAAAACAATCGGAATTATCGCAATGGCGGCGATAATTGGTTTTACAATGACGGCTTGTCCGGATGGCGGCGGCGGAGGGGGCGGACCCATCCCTCTTACCGAAAATCAATGGAAAGAAGGTACTATCAGCAAAGCAGACGGCAGTATCGAATATACATTTGTCGCTGAATTCGGAAAAATGTATCGTGTTTGGTGGAATGACGGCGGACAGGGTGACCTCACTTATACGGGAGACATCAAGGTGAGCGCCTATAAAAGTGGCGGGGAACCTATTGATAATTTTACCGATATAGACAGTGCATGGGGAACAGCCAAGACGTATACCCCTCCCTTTTCCTTAGATCCGGATGTCATAACGAGAAAAGAAACAATCAGCCTCCGCGTAGAACTGAAGGACAACGACGTAGCCAACGCCGGTAAATTTGCCATTGTGTACAGTACCGGCACTACCAAACCGCCGAACTTCCCCTCCAGTGGTATTATTCCACTTACCGAAAATCAATGGAAAGATGGTAGCATTACCAATGCTAATGGCGCGGACTGGTATTCGCTCTCTGTAACCAGCGGAACTGAATATAAATTCTGGTGGAATGAACGCAATCCTAATGGTAATTATAGCAAATCGGCTGATGTTACTGTGAGCGCGTACTACAGTAACGGAACGGCTGTTTTTGCCGATCGCCCTACCGCATGGGCAACTCCAGTATCATTTACTGCCGCTTCATCCGGTACAGTCTATGTTAAAGTAACGCCTGCTAGTAGCGGCACCGGAACTTATGGCATTGTGTACAGTACCGGCAGTGATAAGCCCGTAGTCCCTTTTAATGTTCCCGCTACCCCGCTTACCGAATTCAAGTGGGAAGAAGGAAATCTCCCTAATACAAACGACATGGACTGGTATTCGCTATTCGTAACCGATGGAACCACATATAATCTTTGGTGGAATGAACGCGGTTCCAATGGGGATAATACCAAAACAGCGGATGTCAGCGTAAATGTCTATAAAAGCGATGCGACAGCGATTACAATTTCAAACTCAACTACCGCGTGGGCAACTGCATCGTCATTTACCGCTGATTCAACCGGCACGGTCTATATCAGGGTGATGGTGGCAAGTAGCGCTTATACCGGAACTTACGGCATTGTATACAGTACTAAAACACCTAGACCAGTAATTTTACCCGCTAACATTACTGCATTGAATGCTAATGAATGGAAAGACGGTAATATTACTGCAAACGGTGAAGACTGGTATTCGTTCTCTGCGACCGAAACGACCACATATAACCTTTGGTGGAATGAGACCGGCAACAATGGTAATGGCACCAAATTAGCGAATATTATAGTAAGCGCATGGTACAAGGACGGAGCGGTTATTTCTACTAATCAGGATACTGCATGGGCAACTCCAGTATCATTTACCGCTACTTCAACTAGTACAGTCTATGTCAGGGTAACACCATCTTCCAATTCTTCTATCGGAGCTTACGGCATTGTATACAGTACCGCCAATACCAGACCTGCGGCTACTATAAATGTTGCCGCTGTTCCGCTTACCGAATTAAAGTGGGAAGAAGGCAATCTCCCTAATATAAACAGCATGAATTGGTATTCGCTCTCCGTAACCTATGGAACCACATACCGCCTCTGGTGGAATGAGAGGGGAGGTTCAACTTATGGCGATGGAACCAAGACAGCGGATGTCAGCGTGAATGTTTATAAAAGCGATGGAACATCGATTAGTATTACAAATTCAACTACCGCATGGAGTACCGCATCGTCATTTACCGCTGATTCAACCGGCACGGTTTATATCAGGGTGATGCTGGCAAGTAGCACTTATACCGGGTCTTACGGTATTGTATACACTACTAAAACCGACCGCCCCTTAATTTTACCCGCAACCATTACTGCATTGACTGCAAATGTATGGAAAGATGGTAATATTGCCGCAAACGGCGAAGACTGGTATTCATTCTCTGCAACCGACGGAACCACATACCGGTTTTGGTGGAATGAAACCGGCAACAATGGGTATGGCAACAAATCAGCTAATATTAGAGTAAGCGCTTGGTACAGTGACGGGACACTTATTTCTGTTCTCAATAATCAGGATACTGCATGGGCTACCGCAGTGTCATTTACCGCCGCTTCAACCGGTACAGTCTATGTCAGGGTAACACCATCTTCCAATTCTTCTATCGGAACTTACGGCATTGTATACAATACCGGCACTACCACTCCAAGACCGTTAGACTTACCCGGTAACATTATCCCGCTGACCGCCGACAAATGGACGGATGGTATTTTTAACGCTATTACTGATGTTGTCTGGTATTCGTTTCCCGTGACCCAGGGTAATATGTGTTTAATTTGGTTGGATCAAGACCCTGAGTGGGGATCTTTTTATAAATCTGCTAGGGTTTATATGAGCATCTATTGCAGTGATGGAACGGAACTCTTGGCTAATGGCTATCGAAATTTTTGGCAAAGTATGTTCTATCATACCCCTGAAAAGAACGATACTCTTTACATCAGAATAACACCTTATAGTAGCGATTATCTTGGTAATAAGGGTTACGGCATTGTATATAATATCGGTGGTCAAAGACCTGCGGTACCAATAGTGGTTAGATAGTAATTAGTTGATAGAGGATATAAAGAGCAAAGAGCGAAGAAGAGACAATTTGTCTTAACTTCGCTCTTTGCCCTCTGCTAAACACGCGGTTGCGGCAAGCGCAAGTGAGTGAATTAAGAACTTACCAATTTAATTCTAAGCTGTAAAACCAATCGTTTTTGTTTTTGGGGGCTGTTTGATGAGGTTATTCAAGACGATGATAATCTCATTCACTCGCTTGTCATTTTTCTCTACGTATAACATAAGAAGTTTCCGCAGTTCGGTAATTTGTTCATTAGTATCGCTTTTTGAAAGTACATAATGTCTTAACTTTACGAAAGTACGCATGATATTAATATTTACCTCTATTGCACGTTCAGAATTTATCACGCTGGACAACATTGAAACGCCCTGTTCTGTAAAAGCATAAGGGGCATAGCGCCTGCCACCACGATTGCTCTTTGAGATCACAAACTGTGATCTCAAAGAATCCCCCTTCTTTGAGGTCACAAATTGTGACCTCAAAGGCTCCCCCTCATTTGAGGTCGCAAATTGCGACCTCAAAGAATCCCATTCATCACTTGATAATTGGAACATAAAATCGACTGGGAAACGCTTAATATTACGTTTGACAGCTTGATTTAATGTTCGTAATTCAACTCCATACAAAGCCGCAAGGTCGCTGTCGAGCATGACCTTTTGCCCACGAATTTCATAAATTAAATTTTGAATTTGTGTTGATTTCTTCGCCATGTTTTTACTCCTAATATGCGCAATTCCAAGCGCAGGTTTAATGTTAGTCTTAGACTAAAGTTGTTCAGAAACTAAAGTTTCCAAACAGCGTTAGTAAAAAGGCTACACTTATATATGGCGTACAGTCGTCATTTTGCTTGCCTGAGAATGAAAAAATCTTAAAATATTTCATTAATTTTATCGGATTAAGTAGTTTCGCTGTATTTGGTGAGAGATTTTGTAATAAGCGAAATTATTGCTTAGAGCGTAGCCACCCGAATTGCTCCGTGAGACATTATCCCTCTTTGTGTTCCTCTTCCTTCTTAATCGTCATCGCGTAAATGCTGTTTATCAGCCCAAGGGCGGCAGAGAGCGTGAAGAGCGTTTCGATTCCTGTAACTTTCCAAATCCAGCCGCCCATGAGCGCGATGAAAATACTGATGATGTGATTTACTGAAATGCCTGTGGACAGGGTAGCGGTAACTTCTTCCTGATTTGACGCGACACTCTTAACATAGATGTTACTCGCCATGCTCGCTATGGAAATGATCGAGTCAAGCACAAAGTTGACGCAGACAACTATGAAAGCAATTTCTATGGGGAACAGTCTGTGCGCGAAACCGTACAAAAGGCACACTACAATTAGGATGAGAGTGTCCGCTACCATAACTACCTTGTAACCGAGCTTGTCGATAATTCTGCCGATGAGGGGACTAAAAATCATTCCGAAGCAGGCGCAGACCGCGTAAAGCGCGGACATGATAGAGGGGTCGGCTCCGTATTGCAGTATTAAAACATAAGGAGCGAAGGTAAGGAAGATTTGTTTTCTCGCGCCGTAAAATATTTCCAGCATGTAGAACTTGCGAAACTTTTTAGCGAAATAAAATCTGCGCCTTTCGGACTTTAGTGTGGTTTCTTTAAGAGCCGATGCGACAAGAGCCGCTGTTGTTATAAGGGCGGCCGCCATAGCAAAGACAATTCTGTAACCGAAAATGTCCGTTCTGTTAAAACCCATTTTGCCAAGAATTAAAAAAATTACTGTTACAAAAAGAAAGCCCGTGATGTTTCCAAGCTGGCTAATCGAATTGGCTATTCCTAAAGACGCTCCGGCTTTTTCATGCTTCGCCAAGTCCATCGCGATTGTGGTGCGGACAGGCATGATGATGTGTTCTCCCGTACTGAAAAGAACCATGAAAATTACCACAAAGATTTTTGTCATGAGCAGGGGGCTCGTGCTTGTGAGCAAAAGACCTGTGAGTCCCCCTGCCATAATGGCAACGCCAATTTTAAAAATTTTACTGTCGGCGAACCTGTACATAAGCGCGAGAATCAATATCAATAATAGTCCGGGCATTTCTCTGAAGAATTCAACTATTCCCCTTTCAAATGGCGTTATGTGAATTATCTCCGCAAGATAATTGTCCTGAACTCCACGGTAAAGACCATAAGATATTCCAAAAAGAACCAGAACGCTTAAGAACCGCCCGACCTTTATATCGGAGCGGTATATGTTGTCTATAAATCTGGGGCGTTGCCTTTTTTTTAAGCTGTTAATCATGTTTGAAATCTCCCATGCAATAAATTATTGAGTTCCTTCATAATAAGAGCGGCTGTTTCAGCGTCGCTACGCCCGGCTTCTATCCATTTAACATCAGGAATGTTTTTGAAAAACGTAATCTGCCGTTTTGCATAACGGCGGCTATTCTGCGCGACAAGAGCCTGTACCCCGTCAATGTCCTGCGAGAACAGCCACTTACCCGGCTCATCCGCCGCAGAGACAAAAAACTCTCTGTAACCGATGGCTCGCAGTCCCGGATCATTTGGCGTATATCCCTTATCATAAAGTGATTGTACCTCAGCGGCAAGACCGCCTTGAAACATTTGTGCGCAACGGGAATTTATGCGGCGGTAGATTTCTTCCCTTGGACGGGAAAGACCTATAATGATGAAAAAGAAATTGCCGCGCTTTTCACTTACGGGCGTTTCAAACGAAGAAAGCGGACGACCTGATGTGCGCTGTACTTCGAGTGCGCGCAATAAGCGGTATTCATCGTTGATGTGAATGCGTTGCGCGCTTACCGTATCGAAGGCGGCAAGTTCTTCCATTAGAACAGCGGCTCCTTTTTCACTCAGTTTTTGTTTTAATTGAGTGCGGATTTTTAAGTCGGAGGGAGGCGCAGAACTCAAACCCATGATAAAGTTTTTAAGATAGAAGCCTGTTCCGCCGGAAACTACAGGAAGTTTTCCGCGGGAAGAAATTTCCAGGCAGGCTGTGTCGGCAAGGCGGACAAAATCTCCAGCGTTAAATTGCTCTGATATATCGCGTATGTCGATCAGGTGATGGGGGAGCCGTCCGCGCTCCTCAGCCGAAGGCTTGGCTGTCCCTATGTCCATCCCACGGTAAACTTGCATTGAATCGGCGGAAACAACCTCCGCCTGTATTTTGCTTGAAGAATTGAAAAGTTCAAGAAGAATGCCTGTTTTCCCCGACGCTGTCGGTCCAAAGAGGACTAAAACCGGAAGAGGTTCCGCTTCCAACTGAGCTTATTCGACTTCCATACGGAATTGGACTTCTTTGGTAAAAACCTGCAGTGCGGCGAGAGCGACCATTTTACCGTCGTAGTCATCTTTTTCATCTTTATCCAAAACAGAAGAAAGCTGAAAGGCTCTGCGTGATGATGCTGAGGTTATTTCATACATATTTTCATCGTATTCGATGAGCTCTTTTAATGGAAATATCATAATATTGAATTATATCGAATTTGCGGATTTATGTCTAGGCATTTACAGGAAAATCTCCTCAAGGTAGACGGCAAGCCCTTCTGATGTATTGGGACCATAAACCAAGTCTGCGGCATCACGGATTTTTTCCCTCGCGTTCTGGGGGGCGGCGGCAAAGCCGGCGACTGTAAACATCGGTAAATCGTTTTCTTCGTCTCCAAAGGCTATTACTTCTTCAGGTTTAAGCCCCCTGTGTTCCATCGCAATCTTCAAGCCGTCTCCCTTTGAAACGCCGGAATTTATGACTTCCAGAAATGTCGGGAAACTGCGTATAACATTGATTCGATCGCCAAAACGCTCGCTTACTCTGCGACGGACTTCATCGTGCAGGGAAGGGTCGGCAATAAACATCCCTTTGATACAGCCGTCAAGTGGCAGTTCAGCGATACTTTTTAAGTTTTTTACAACTGGAATTATCCCCGTGTGTTTTTGATAGTACTCCGCTTCGGGACCGTATCTGTCGATTACAAGCGCTTCCCACATCTGCTTTTCGTCCTCTTTTCCTGTATCAGGCGAAATTTTCGCGGGGAGATAAACTTGATAATGAATGCCCATTTCACGGGCTATATCGACTCCAAAGTTCACTACATCCATGCCGATTAAATCGGTGTGTAATATTTTGCCTGATGGGACATCGGCAACTTCCGCCCCATTAAAAAAGACCATCGGTCCCTCCGCTCCAATCGCGCTACGGTACTTTTCCGACGCTTCAATCGCCCTTCCTGTCGAAATAATTATCTGTATATTTTTGGAGATAAGTTTTCTTAAACAGTCCCTTGTCCGTTTTCCCAGAATTCCTTCCGGCAATAATGTAGTTCCGTCCAAATCGATGGCAAGGGCTTTTATCATTTTTGGTTCAAAATTTCTTTTCATTTCAAGAGTATACATGGGGGATAATTAGAGATCAACGCTTATTTAATTGCTTACACATTAAAATTGTGTTATATTATATAAAAGACCACAGGAGTTTATATGAAAGTCATTACCCTAGGTGAGGTCATGCTACGCCTTGCCCCTGAGGGCTATTATCGTTTTGTTCAGGCTAATTCTTTCGGCGCGACTTACGGCGGCGGAGAAGCCAATGTCGCCGTCTCTCTCGCCGGTTTTGGGATAGACGCGGCTTTTGTAACAAAATTGCCAAAACACGAGATAGGGCAGAGCGCGGTCAATAAACTTAGGGAATTCGGAGTTGACACTTCACTTATAGTCCGTGGCGGCGACAGGGTAGGGATTTACTTTCTTGAAAAGGGCGCGTCCCAGCGTCCGTCAAAAGTTATTTATGACCGCGCAAATTCGGCAATAGCGACAGCGGATAAGGCAGATTTTGACTGGGACAAAATTTTTCAAAACGTAAATTGGTTTCACTTTACAGGGATTACCCCCGCGCTTTCTGATAACACTCAGGCGATTTGTTTAGCGGCGTGTAGTGCGGCGCGGTCAAAAGGGATTACAGTTTCCTGCGACCTTAATTACCGCGCGAACCTTTGGTCTCGTGAAAAAGCCGGAGAAGTTATGGGCAAACTCATGGAGTTTGTTGATATTTGCATTGCTAACGAAGAAGATGCATCGGATGTTTTTGGAATTAAAGCGTCAGGCAGTGATGTAACCTCCGGTAAAATCAGCCATGACGGTTACAAAGAAGTTGCTACCGCCCTTATCAAACGGTTTGGGTTTAAGCAGACGGCAATTACACTTAGGGAATCAATTTCCGCGAATGACAACAACTGGGGAGCAATGCTCTGTACCGGAAATGATTTTTATTTTTCAAAGAAATACGCGGTTCATATAGTAGACAGAGTCGGCGGCGGAGATAGTTTCGGCGCGGGGCTTATCTACGCGAATCTTCTTGGTCTTGGGGCGCAGGAAGGGCTTGAGTTTGCCGTAGCGGCAAGCTGTCTAAAACATACCATCGAAGGAGACTTCAATCTTGTTTCTGCGGATGAAGTAAAAAAACTTGCGGCTGGGAATGCTTCCGGTCGTGTTCAACGGTAGGTGTTATGGCTGATGTATTAAGCCGCCAGCAACAGCTTTTTCACGCGGTAAATGATACGGCACGAATACTGTTAGCCGCCATAAATGAAGAAACATTTGAAGCTTCGGTTTTAAGAGGGATGAGTATTCTCGCTCATTGCTTGAATGTTGACCGGGGCTATATTTGGCAAAATGAGATGATTGACGGAGTTCTTCACTATACGATGCGTTTTGAATGGCAAAATGATACAGGTCAACGGGCAAATCCTGTCAAAAATAAAGTGGTTTTCCCTTACACCGACATTCCTGTATGGGAAGAAAAATTCTTAAGGGGCGATTGTGTAAACGGCTCTTTAAGCGATATGTCCATTGAGGAACAAGAACGCCTTAAACCTCATGGCATGAAGTCGGTTTTTGCTTTCCCTGTATATTTGCAAAGCACTTTTTGGGGATGGGTAAGTTTTGATGACTGTCGCTATGAACGGACTCTTAACAATGAAGAGTTGGATATTCTTCGTTCTGTCAGTTTGATGATTGTCAGCGCGATTAACCGTAACGAACAGGAGATTAGAAACCGTGAAGAACACAATTACCGCGATAAACTGCTTAATACGGTAAACGACGCGGCTACGGTTCTGCTTCAGGCTGAGGTTGATGATTTTGAAAGTGCGCTACGGCGTTGTATGCGCATGATGGGTGAAGTTGTAAAAGCCGACCGTGTATATATTTGGAGAAACCATACCGTAGATGGCAAACTTCGCTGTACGCAGTTATACGAGTGGTCAGAAGGAGCAGAGCCGCAACAGGACACTAAGTATACAACAGATATTATTTATGAGGATCATGTTCCCGGCTGGGAAGAAAAACTTTTAAGCGGTCAATGTATAAATGGTTTAATACGCGAAATGGATGAAAAAATACAGGAACAGTTAGCTCCTCAGGGGATATTATCAATCTTGATTGTTCCTGTTTTTTTAAGAGACCGTTTTTGGGGATTTGTCGGATTCGATGACTGCCACAGTGAACATTTGTTTTCTGAAAACGAAGAAAGCATACTTCGCTCCGGCAGTTTATTGATCGCCCACGCTATGCTCCGCAATGATCTGACATTGGGCATCCGCGTTACAGCAGTAGAACTGGAAACCGCGCTTGAAGAAGCGCAAGCCGCAAGCCGCGCAAAAAGCAATTTCCTTTCCAACATGAGCCATGAAATGCGAACCCCGATGAACGCTATTATCGGCATGACGCAAATAGGCAAAATAGCGACTACCATAGAAAAGAAAAATTATGCGTTTGAAAAAATTGAAGGCGCGTCAAACCATCTTTTAGGCGTAATAAATGATGTTCTTGATATGTCAAAAATCGAAGCCGGAAAGTTTGATTTGTCTTTCGCGGTTTTTGAATTTGAAAAGACACTGCAAAAAGCCATCAATGTTGTAAGTTTTCGTATTGAAGAAAAGAAACAGCATTTTGCTCTTTATCTGGACGCTGATATTCCCAAATTTTTATCCGGCGACGATCAACGGCTCACTCAAGTTGTTACTAATTTGTTAACCAATGCTGTTAAGTTTACGCCTGAATACGGCTCAATATGGCTAAAGGCGTTTTTTTCAGGTGAAGAAAACGGAATATGTACAATCAAAGTAGAAGTAAAAGATACTGGAATTGGAATTAGTCCCGAACAGCAATCGCATTTGTTTTCATCTTTTAAGCAGGCGGAGAGCAGTATTTCACGCAAGTTTGGCGGCACTGGACTTGGGCTTGCGATTAGCAAACGGATTGTTGGTCTTATGGGCGGCAAGATTTGGATAGAATCCGATCTTGGTAGTGGAGCGTCTTTTATTTTTACGGTTAAACTGGATCGCGCAGTTGAACAGAGCGGCAATAGCGAAGATGCCGCCAGAGGGGAAGCTGTGTTAGAAGAAATACACTCTTTCAAAGGGCAACGTCTTTTGTTAGCTGAAGACATAGAAATTAACCGTGAAATTGTAATCTCGCTCCTTGAGCCTACTGAACTTGAAATAGACAGTGCGATTAACGGAGTAGAAGCGGTAAAGAAGTTCAGCGCCGCGCCTGAAAAATACGACTTGATTCTTATGGACTTGCAAATGCCGGAAATGGACGGTCTTGAGGCGACCCGCAGAATACGAAACCTTAACATACCTAAAGCCAAAGAGATACCGATTGTCGCAATGACCGCCAATGTATTTAAGGAAGACATTGATAAATGTTTAGACGCCGGGATGAACGCTCACATAGGAAAACCGCTGGATATAAACGAAATGCTGGACATATTAAGGTTTTACTTACAAAGATGCTCGGCGGAAAAAAGCGCTAATATTGACCTTTGTGTATAAAAACGATAAACTCTAAAAGTCAGCCCAGATGGTGGAATTGGTAGACACGCTGGTTTCAGGTACCAGTGCCGTTAAAAGCATGGAAGTTCGAGTCTTCTTCTGGGCAGAAAGGGTCCCCAAAAAGCCAAAAATACGGCTGTTTGGGGCTTTTTTTGGGCAAGAAAGCTAATTCCTTATGCCATAAGGAATTAGCTCAATAATGGCCACGATTACGCTCTTACCATTCCTCATTCCACGAGTTGCCCTTGAGTGTATAAGTTCCTGCCTTTTTGTTTAGTCCATTGTAAAACGCATCAAATCCTGAAGGAAAAGAATCATATCCTAATTGAACATCCCTGCCAATGGTAATGCTGGTAAGTGGGTTGTCAAGAAACGCACTACCTCTAATGGCGGTAACGCTGGTCAGTCGGTTGTTCATAAACGCGTCTGACCCAATCTCGGTAACACGATTGCCAATGGTAACGCTGGTCAAACTTTTTTCATAAAATGCCTCTTTCCCAATTACCGTAACCGGCAACTGGCGTATTTGCGGGGGGATACTGACCACCTGTTTTGTTCCCGCATATCCGGTAATAGTAACCGATTTGCCGTCTGCACTCCGGCTGACGCTAAAATCGCTTTCAGGATCATACTGCTGGGCATAAACAGAAGCTACTGCCATTAACATTAAGGCAATTCTCAAAAACATCTTCATAATAAAACTCCTTTACGGTGTTTTCGTATCCTTAAATATAATACCAATTTTAGGAAAATGTTACAATGGATTTTGGGGCAAAAATGACAATAAAATTCAGAAATTTTTGCTCCAATATGTCCTTACTCCCACTTCCGATGTCCTGCATCCCATCTTTTTGACAAATCTTCTCCCAATACAAGGGAGACAAAAACAGGATGCAGAAACTTGTCAATCAAATGCATAACTTCGGACAGGGACAACCCTGTCTGATTTACGGTCTTTTGGAAATACTGCCAACGCGCCTGTATATCGTTATCATCGGCGAGTTGGAGTACCCTGTCAAAACTTTCTTTGTCATACTCGGTTTTGCGATTCTGCAATGTTTTTTTGAGCGCCTTACCCAGCCTTTGACCATCAAAATCAAAAGTTTGGGCAAGATAAAAAATATCGTAAAAATCTTTCATGCGCCCGGTTAATTCAAAACGCTGGAGGATAGCGTCAAATTTTTCGGCGATGGTACTTTCAAGGGAATAAGTATATATCTTCGGCGGATCATATCCCTCAAGCTGGGTCTGTATTTTCCGCCTTTCCGGTTTGGGAACAATTATGTCTCCGGCACCAATATCAATATTAAAAGGGACACGCACTTTTTTAATTTTTCCGGTAATTTGACTGCTTAATCCAGAATACTCCCGATGTGTGGCAATAGGGACACATTTGCCTGCCTCAAGAATTACTGTCTCATTTAATCCGGTAGGGACAGAAATAATTTCGGCTATTACCTCGTCTAAACGTTCAGGATAATTATCAAGGCGTTGTACCATGAAATCGATATCAACAGTGGCTCTGCTTTGAAAATTGGTCAGTGTATAGATGAATAACCCGCCTTTCAAAATAAGATTATTTACATACGGAGACTTTGAGATCCGCCTCAGAAATTCTTCCTGAAAGAAAAGTTGAAGACACTGCTGGTAACTGATCTTAGATTCTTTGGCTTTGTTTTTTAGTCTTGCCAGAATTGAAGTACCAATGTCCGCCATTTATAGCCACACTCCCACAAGATTTTTTACCACAGAAGTTACCCGGAGTTTCTTTGCATACAGCATCAAACGGGGTATGTTTTTTGATGTATCGTTTACATATCTTTGTATCGATTTGACGAAAATTTCCCTGTCCATTTTATTGCGGTAGCGCAGACAGTCACAAATTGTCCGCTCTTTATCGTAAATACGCACGGGGTTCCCATCTATCACTCCAGAACTCAGACCCAGATCCAGCAGTGCGGGTTCGACAAAGTATGGTCGCACAAAAGGATAATCTATCTTAAACCGTGATTTACCGGAATCCTTGCTCACCGCCAGATTCCAGGCAAGAGGTGTTCTGTCACTGTAGCCGTAATAAAAAAGGGCAGTATCCATATTGAGTATCCCATCGGGAAAAAGCTGATTGATAAGGCGGGCCTCGCTGGGATTATTTTCATCTATCCATTGGTAATATCCATAACGGATTTTTTCGATAAGACCATCATTGATAAACTGCCGAATGTCATTATAAAAAACCCTTCTGGTATAAAGCTCTTTTGTACGAAGCATACCGCCGGAACTTTCAAACATCCGCCTTATTTCTTCAACTGGTTTCATCGATCCCAACTCCTACATCTTTAGACTAATATAAACATATAAGCGGATAAACTTATAATCACAATATAGTCTTATTTAGGTTCTATGTCAACACAAGTTCTTACACTATAATAGATTCAAGGCGGAATTTATCACCATGGGTAAAGAATCCAAACCATCCCCGGTCGCAGACGTTTATTTTAGCCGCGATCTGTCCTGGGTCGATTTTAACGAGAGGGTACTGGAGGAAGGGTTAAAAAAAGACCTGCCCCTATTTGAGCGCCTCCGTTTTTTGTCGATTGTTGCCTCCAATTTTGACGAATTTTTTATGGTAAGGGTCGCGGCAATCAAACGGGCGCAGAAGGCCGGACTTTCGGGCGATCCTTCCGGGTTGGGGCCGACGGAGCAACTCAATAAAATCTCAAAGAAAATCCATTCGATAAACCGCCGTCTTGCCGCCTGCTTCACGGACGAAATATTTCCCGGCTTGAGCGCCGGCGGGCTAGAGCTTGTCCGCCCCGATTCTTACACGGTTCCCCAAATGGACTATCTGGAATCCTTTTTTCTGGGGCAAATTTTTCCGGTTCTTACCCCCCTGCGTGTCGAAGAGGACAAGCCCCTGCCCTACTTTGAAAGCCACTCTATAAATGCCGCCTTCCTGCTGGTCTCGGAGGAACCGGTCACCGCCGGGGACGCGCCGGAGCTTATCGTTATGTTGCAACTTCCCGTTTCTCTAAGCCGAATTGTCTGGCTCCCGTCGGAAGAAGGCAACCTGCGCTGGGCGCTGTTAGACGATCTGATACTTACCTGGGGGGCTTATCTTTTTCCCGGTTACCGTGTCCGGGAAAGCATGCTGTTTAAAATAAACCGCGATGCCGATTTTTCCGTTGATGAAAGGCGGGACGAAGATTTTATTGAGGCGATGGAGGAGGTTATTGAAGGCAGGGAAAAATCCGAAGTGGTGCAGATGGTTTATTCCCCCGGCAGTAAAAGGCTGAGGGACGAACTGGCAAAAAGATTTTCCCTGGAAAAAGATGATCTGTATGAGCTTGACGGGCCGCTTAATCCCATGAACCTTATGGAACTGACCGGCGTCGCTGGCTTTGAAAAATTTCAGGAAAAACCCTGGAAAATATATCCCGCGCCCGGTTTTACCGACGATGTCTCCATTTGGGACAGGCTGAGCCAGGGCGACGTTATGCTTCATTTTCCCTATCAGTCATTTGATCCGGTGGTACGTTTTTTTCAGGAGGCCGCCGCCGATCCTCAAGTTATTTCAATCAAGACCGCTTTGTACCGCACTGGCGGCAACGCGGGAAACCTTCAGGCAATTTCGCCCATAGTACGGTCGCTGGAACAGGCCGCCATTAACGGTAAACACGTAACGGCGCTGGTTGAACTGAAGGCCCGTTTTGACGAGGGGCGGAATATTTCCTGGGCGAACCGTCTGGAAAAAGCCGGAGTGATTGTAGTGTACGGGCTTTCACAGCTTAAAGTACACGGAAAAATTACCATGGTACTGCGCCGTGAGAACGAGCGTATCAAGCGTTATGTGCATCTTTCCACCGGTAATTATAACGATAAAACGGCGAGGGCTTACGAGGACCTGTGCCTGTTTACCTGCCGCGAAGAAATTGCCTACGACGCGAGTCTGATCTTTAATATGATTACCGGCTATTCGCTCAGGCAGTCCATGCAGAGGCTGGCGGTCGCGCCCTATAGCCTTAAACCCCGTCTGCTGGAACTTATTGAACGCGAAGCGAAGCGATCCGACCA
>JAIRUQ010000016.1 GCA_031254315.1 Treponema sp. | reverse complement strand
AGCGCTTTTGCAAGGCAGGGTTCACCCCAGGCATTGGCAATTACTTCCAGAGAATTTTGGTTAAGGTTGTCGGTAAACTCGCCCGGACTGCCATCGGGCCGGGGGGCAACTTCCATTGGCCGCTCAACGCTGAACAGGTAATCATACAGACGCACCTCAAGCGGCACGGCATTGGCAGCGGAAACCCAATGAATGGTGCCCTTTACCTTGCGGTTATCAGCGCTGCTGCCGGCGTTGCCGCCTTTGGTCTGCGGATCATAAGTACAGCGTACTGCGGTAATATTTCCGGCAGAGTCTTTGTCAAAACCGGTACAGGTAATTATATACGCATAACGCAGTCGCACGGCATTACCGGGGAATAGCCGGAAATATTTAGGCGGCGGAACTTCTTCAAAATCTTCCCGCTCGATCCACAGTTCGCGGGAAAAAGTAATGCGCCGCGTTCCGGCAGCCGGGTCTTCGGGATTATTCACCGCTTCAAGCTCTTCGGTACTGCCTGCATCCCAATTCTCGATGATCAGTTTCAGCGGCTTCAAAACCGCCATTACCCGCAATGCCCGTTTGTTCAGGTCTTCGCGCAGGCAGTATTCAAGAAAGGCGATGTCTACCATGCTGTCGGTTTTGGCAATACCGATCTGCGAGACAAAACTGCGGATCGCTTCCGGCGTATAACCCCGGCGGCGCAGACCCGCGATAGTGGGCATACGGGGATCATCCCAGCCGGAAACAAATTTGTCCTGCACCAGTTTAAGCAGCCAGCGCTTACTCATCACCGTATGAGTCAAATTGAGACGGGCAAATTCGATCTGCCGGGAAGGGAATACTTCCGCCTCGTTGATAAACCATTCGTACAGGGGCCGGTGAATTTCATACTCCAGCGAACAGAGGGAATGGGTAATGCCTTCTTTCGCGTCTGAAAGCGGGTGCTGAAAATCATACATGGGATAGATACACCAGGCATCGCCGGTGCGGTAATGATGTTCCCGGCGGATGCGGTACATTACCGGGTCCCGCAGCAGAAGATTGGGATGGGCCATGTCAATTTTTGCCCGCAGGGTTTTTGCCCCGTCGGAAAATTCGCCGGAACGCATACGGGCAAAAAGATCAAGATTTTCCTCGATAGAACGCTCGCGGTACGGACTGTTCCGGCCCGGCGGCGTAACGGTAATATTATTCTTGTCGGCGACCGCAGTCCCCCGGTATTCGCTCATTTCCGCATCAGAGAGATCGTCAACATACGCCTTTCCTTTTTTGATGATCTTCACCGCGAGATCGTACAGGTACTCGTAATAATCCGAAGCGTAATATTCCCGGTCCTCCCAATCATAGCCCATCCATTTAACATCGCGCTTGATTGCCTCCACATACGAAGCATCCTCTTTTTCAGGATTGGTATCGTCAAAGCGAAGATTGCACTTGCCGCCAAAACGCTCCGCCATGCTAAAGTCGATATAGAACGCCTTGCAGTGGCCGATATGCAGCCAACCGTTGGGTTCCGGCGGGAAACGGGTATGCACATAACTGAATCGCCCTGCCGCAAGATCCTCTTTAATAAATTCACTGATAAAGTCTGAGCCTGTGGCGGTATCCGCGGTAGTCATATTTTTCCCCTAGAAATTCGTCAGATAACAGATGCCGATAAGCAAAAGCGCCCATAGTACCCCGGCATCCTGAGCGCCTGTGGCATTCAGTTCCTTCAGGGAACTGAGCCGGACCCCGTACCACCAGAACAAGCCTATCTGGGGATCAATACGGAAAGTGTATTCGGTGAAATCATCCCCGGCGCTTTGTGCGCCAAAGAAAAGGTAGGCCAGTTCCTCCAGAATCGCGCCGAACTCTTCAAGCGCCGGCTGCAAATTCCCCTGCTCAATCAGGGCTATAAAGGGCGGTATCTCATCCTGTAATTTTTCCTTGCGGGTTTCATCGGCTTTCTCAACCCAGGTCTTCTGTACCAGGAGATCAAGATTGTTCTGAAAATGCCCCAAAAATTCGTGTATTTGCGAGGTATCTTTCTTTGATGATAAAAGCCGCTGATACTCGCCGTCAATTCCCAGGACTTTCGCAAAAGCCTCGGCAGCTTTTAGCTCAGGCCCCTTTCCCCGAAACCCCTCCGGCGGAAACAAGGCTTCCGCAGCTTTACGGTATTCATCGGGAATGGCAGGATTTGTTACTGAAGAACTATTCTTCATAAGGTCAAGATGAAGGGAAATGGAAAAATAGTCAACTGGTCAACAGCATTTACTTTTTTCTATTACCCAATGCGGCATATCCAGCAGAAATGCTATGCCCAAAAAAGTTTATTTGGGGGCCTGTCGTCGAACCGAAGGTTCGCGGCCAACGCACCGTACAAGTACGGCCCTTTTGCCTCCGCCACCCCATGCAACATTATTTGGGCATACATTTCTGCTGACATATGTCCCATTATCATAAGTCAGAGTAAATGCAGTTGCCCTATACCGAATAATGCCCGGCCGCTCTCTGCCGGGGATAGTACGAAAGTAAATGCTTTTATCCTGCTCATTGAAAGAATCCGGTGAATTGTGTAAAACTTGTATGGGGATACTGTTATGAAAAATCAATTGATAGAACTGTTGAATGCCGAATACCTTGACAAGGCTGCGTTGAAGGCCCTGCTTCCGCAGATGAATACGGCGGACATTGCCGAAGTTTTTGAAGATATAAAAAAGGAAGATGTTATTCAGATTTTCAGAATGATGTCCAAGGGCCAGGCCGCCGAAGTATTTTCATATATCGAAGCAGATGAACAGCAGATTATTATTGAAGCAATCACCGACAGCGAAATCGGCGAAATTATTAACCGCCTCTTTGTCGATGATGCGGTTGACTTTATCGAGGAAATGCCCGCCAGCGTAGTCAAGCGGGTGCTGCAAAGCGCGCATCCTGAGAAAAGAAAAACCATCAACCAACTGCTGCAATACCCCGATGATTCCGCAGGCAGTATCATGACCACCGAGTATGTTGATTTGCCGGAAGACGCTACCGTACAGGAGGCTTTTGAAGAAATACGGACGCATGGCATTAACAAGGAAACCATCTACACCTGTTATGTGATACGGCAGGATCGTTTTCTTGTCGGCGTGGTATCGGCAAAAAAGCTGATGCTGGCAAAGCCCAGTATGCGTATCGGCGACATTATGGATACCAATCCTGTTTTCGTGAATACGACAGATGATCAGGAAGCGGTTGCCGATTTGTTCAAAAAATACGGATTCCTCGCTATGCCGGTAGTGGACAAAGAGCAGCAACTGGTGGGGATAATCACCGTTGACGATATTGTGCAGGTTATCGAAGAGGAGAATACCGAAGATATTGAAAAGATGGCCGCTCTTGCCCCTTCGGATGATCCTTATCTGAAAACGAGTGTCATACGGCTTGCGAAAAACCGCATTGTGTGGCTCTTGGTACTGATGCTTTCGGCAACCATAACCGGAAGCATTATTTCCAGTTTTGAGGACGCTCTTTCGGTACTGCCTGCGCTTATTGCCTTTATCCCGATGTTGATGAGTACCGGAGGAAATGCCGGAACCCAATCATCTACGCTGATTATCCGCGGCATGGCACTGGGAGAAATCCGGCTGCGGGATATATTACGCGTAATCTGGATGGAACTGAGGATAGGTATCATTTGCGGCGCGGCTCTGGGCCTTATCAATTTTGTACGGATTTATCTGATGAACGGCAGGAACGCGTTAATGGCGTTTGTAATAACTACCAGCCTTTTTGCGACTGTGGTAGTGGCAAAAACCGTTGGCTGTATTCTGCCCATGCTGGCGAAAAGGATACGGCTTGACCCGGCGATTATGGCTACTCCGCTTATTACCACTACTGTTGACGCGGCCGCGCTGATGATCTATTTTTCAATAGCGAAAATTGTTTTAATGGCTTAGGGAATTGATGTAAGTCCGCAGCGCCCGGCGGGTGGATTCAAAGGCCACCTCATCGTAATTGATTTCTTCTGGTTTCAAAAAACGGACTCCGGCGATTTCTGCTTTCTCAAGGCGCAGATTCTGTTCGCACAGGCCCGGCGCACGAAGGTGAAAATATAAATCGCAGGTGTTATACGAAAAATTTTTATAGGGGTAGACATTGGAAAAAGAAGCAAACAAGGTGAATACCGAAGTAAGCGGCACTCCTTCGGGAATGGGCGGAGCCCAGCCAAGTTCCTCTTTTAGTTCGCGGTAGAGACCCTCAAGTGCGCCTTCGCCGGGATCAACAAAACCACCGGGCAAATCCAGCTTGCCCCTTGACGGCTCCTTTCCCCGGACCAGTAACAGGAACCGTTCCGCGCCGCCAGAGTCTGCGCCGCTTGAACAAGCGCCGCTTGAATAAGCGCATTCCGGCACAACAATCAGGCAGCCCGTGGCGGCGGCAGTGTTGTGATAGTACACCAGTCCGCAATCAGGGCAGCGGAACACATTCTTTTCAAATCTGATTTTTTCTGAAGCGCAGGCGGGACAAAACTTAAACATTCTTCACTATCCTCAGATTTGAGGCTGACACGACTTGAACGTGCGACCTGCAGATCCGCAATCTGCTGCTCTATCCAACTGAGCTACAACCTCGGTTCGAATCCCCATCTTTTCGGCCATAATAAACATCCGATATAATGAGGATTCTTTTTGGCATCATAATGCCATTTTCGGAGCAGGGGGGATTCGGGGTTCCAGTTGCAAACATCCTGTTTGCTCCTTTCACCCCCGCCTCCGCGCTCCCCGGTGCGTCCTGCACCGGCCTTTTTTCTTAATGCTATCGCATTGGCCATCTTGCAGGAGCGTTCCGGTTCGAATCCCCCATGTTGCGGGCTTATGTTAGCCTCTAAACATAAGGGACACTTTTTTGGCATCATAATGCCATTTTCGGAGCAGGGGGGATTCGAACCCCCGGTACCCTTTCGGGGCACAACTCCTTAGCAGGGAGCCCGATTCGGCCGCTCTCGCACCGCTCCAAGGAAACTTTTATAACACTGAGCAGTGGGCTTCAGACCACCTCCGCTCTACCAGTCGCATCCCTGCGCCGGATTTCTTCTAGCAAGGCTTACGCCTTGTAATTTTCACAGGAGCGCTACGGTTCAAATCCCCCGATCCGCTAACACGGAGTAGGGGGGATTCGTCTTCCAGCCTTCGGCTCCTGCCTCAGGCTTCCAGACCGCCTCCGCGCTCCTTGCGCCCAAATATGCACAGCGTTAAGCTGTGCGGATGAATTATGCTACACGGCGTGGCGCTAAAAAAGGTCAATATGACCTTAAATGCGCGAGGGCTTTAGCCCGAGTAGCGCGCCCATCCTGCGCCAGATTCGTTCTAGCAAGGCTTACGCCTTGTAATTTTCACAGGAGCGCTCCGGTTCAAATCCCCCGATCCGCTAACACGGAGTAGGGGGGATTCGTCTTCCAGCCTTCGGCTCCTGCCTCAGGCTTCCAGACCGCCTACGTACTCCCCCGGCACATCCTGTGCCGACCTTTTTTTTGCAAGGCTTACGCCTTGTAATTTTCACAGGAGCGCTACGTTTCGAATCCCCGATACTTTCCTGTAAATCAATCTTCATTAGCAAAGATTTTTCGGCATTTTCTATACCGTTCGGAGCAGGGGGGATTCGAACCCCCGGTACCTTGCGGCACAACGGTTTTCAAGACCGCCTCCTTCAACCACTCGGACACCGCTCCATAAACAGCCCTAGGGCTGACTGACCTAAATGTATACGAGATGGCATTTTTTGTCCAGTGTTTTAATAATAGCCGAATTTTGGCGTTAAAGTCAAGCCGCTTTTGACGCTTCTGTGCCTGTACACCAAATTTCCAGTATACGCCGTTTGTATTCATAAATTCTGCTTTTTATTTTAAAAGCATCCCCTTTTCCTTTCAGGTTATACAATATAAAATGGGAAAAGAAAAAACCCTGCAATATAACTTGAGAATATTATAATCAGCAAACCTATCCAAAAAAATACTATGTAAATTAACTTTCCATCCTTAAATAAAAAACACGCCTTTACGATCAAGAGTATTCCCATCATATAAGTCCAAATACGAGTTACAATAACATGTATATGCATAAGATCAAAAACAGCACGAGGATTAGTCATTGCCGT
The DNA here is from genome assembly GCA_031254315.1 of Treponema sp. Taxonomy (GTDB): domain Bacteria; phylum Spirochaetota; class Spirochaetia; order Treponematales; family Breznakiellaceae; genus WQXQ01. The sequence goes on along the minus strand of JAIRUQ010000016.1, from coordinate 30,380 downwards.
ATGATACTGTATAAAATACATAATAACAGCTGTGACTGTAGATATTATGCAAATTATTTTTAGTAATTTGTAAAACAATCCGGCTTTATTCATACATTTAAATATTTTTCCAGTATTTTTAGTGCGCCATCTACACTACCGGTTTCATCAAAAGTTTTTGGATAGTTTTCCCCTGCATTAACAGCTTTTTTTAATGTTTTTGAATAACATTCCTCGCCATGTTTTTTAATAAACAACGCCGTTGCTTTTGCAACATACTCATTATCTTTGCCGTAATACCCAATATTACAATTTTCTATTTTTTCACATTCATAGCATCCGTTCAAATTATTTTCTTTTGCGCATTTTACATTTGGACAGATGTTGTTTTCAAATAATGTTCCAAAAGAACAGCCGTTATAGCCGCTTCTGCATCCGCCGCACCATTGCCCCAAAAAACAATAATCGCAATGATGTCCGCAAATTCCTATGGGGTTTATGCCTTCCCTTGCTTTTTTGACCATTTCTGCCTTTAACGCTTTGCAATGTTCTATCCTTGCACCGTTATCTCCATGTTCTTTATCAAAAGAGTAACTTTTCAGAGTTTCACAGGGGAAATTTTCACACTCTCCGCAAAATCTTTTGTTTTTTGAAATTGCGCAGTCCGCAACTTCACATTTCCCATGAAAAGGTTTTCCGCCTGAAGCAATACAGCCTCCGCAATTATATTTTTCCTTGAATTCGCAGTCAGAGCATTTTAATCCGCAATAGGTATCAAACATTTCCTCGAACATAATTTTTCCTTTTTCTAATTTTATACTATATTTTCAAAAATGTCGAGGTATATTTCATTTTGCAGTTTTTCATTCATCAATGTTTTTTCAAAAATTAACTATATCATTTCTAAACCTTACCCATTGAGAATAATAATCAATTGCCCATGGATTGGGGCTATGCTCCATATTTCTGTAATAATAATACCGGAATATTTATATTTCTATACTCTTCAAATGCACGAATACGCAAAAAGCTTGTCAGCCAAAGGGGAATAGTACCATATCTATCTCCCCCCTATTGGTTCCTACGGCGCGCACGCCAACCTAAAGGTTGGCTACATTTGTTGATGCAGTGGATTTATTCTGCGCCGGAACGTGCTGAATTTATTGCGACAACGCCCCTTGACGGGGCGCTTTTATTGTTCCCCCACAAAACAATTTGTCCTTTTTTTTGTGTTTCGGGAATGTTGATGATCCGCTGGTTTTTCGAGCCGCGAAATTGCAATTTTACCGAATGTAATTCATGAATATACTTTCCATCAATCAATATGTCAGTTGCGGCTAATAGGCTCTTTACGCCGTCGCTGTTGTCTTCGAGTAACTGCTCATAAGTAAAACCGGTGTAGGTTACTACATCCCAGCCCCTCTGCTGAGCCGCCAGCGCGACTTGCGCAAGTTCAGACGCCTGCAAAAACGGCTCACCGCCTGAAAAAGTAATGCCTCGCTTTGTTTTCTTTTGTTGCTTGAGTAAACGAATAATTTGCTTAACAGAAAATTCTTTGCCGCCGTTTACGTCCCAGCTTTGAGGATTATGACAGTGCGGACAACAATGCAGACACCCCTGCGTAAAAATAACGTACCGCAGTCCGGGACCGTCAACAAGACTTTCCAGCGTAATACCCGATAAACGCATACGCTATTATAGCTCTTGGTGAATCTGACGGTTTTGAACTTCCGCCAACTTGCTGTCATTAAATCGATCGAGGGTTGATAAATACCCGGTTATTCTTCGCACACGGCTTATGTTGCTTCCTCCGCATTGAGGACAGGTATCTTCATAAATGACGCTGTTAAGTCCGCAATCACAGCAAATATCAACGGGAAAATTCACTGCGGCATAACCCATGTCAGCTTCAGCCATCGCTCTTACCAAAGATTCAAACGCCTCAAGATTATGTTCCGGCGCGGACTGTAGTTCAACATAGGATATATGCCCCGCGTTGCAATATTTGTGATACGCCCCTTCAATTGCTATTTTATCCAGCGCGCTAATTTGATATTCTACAGGCACATGAAATGAATTTGTATACCATTTCTTGTCTGTTATGCTCGCGATTTTTCCGTAACGCTCAACATCAAGCTGGGTGAATTTGCCGCTTAACTGTTCAGCCGGCGTTGCAAGTAACGAAAAGTTAAGTGCGTGTTTTTTGCCTGCCTCATCACACCTGCGCCGCATGTGGCTGACAATGGCAACGCCCAGAGCCTGAGCTTCCGTACTTTCGCCATGATGTTTGCCTGTCAGCGCGGTAAGACATTCGGCAAGCCCGATAAATCCTATGCTCAGCGTACCATGACGGATTGCCTTTTCAATCGTGTCATTGGCTGATAGTCCTTCGCTGTCAAGATACAATTTTTGTCCCATCAAAAACGGAAAATCTTTTACTTTGAGTTTTTTCTGTATGTTATACCTTGTAAGCAGTTGTTCAACGCAAACATCAATAAGCTCATCAAGATATTTCCAAAACAGAGCCAAATCTTTTTCCGCGCGTATGCCAAGACGCGGAAGATTTATTGTTGTAAAAGACAGATTGCCTCTGGAATTTGTTACTTCCGGTCCGTTACAATTTGCGATAACGCGCGTTCTGCACCCCATGTAAGCCACTTCTTCATCGCGAAACGGCGCGTTAAAACTTGAATCCTGAAAAGAAAAAGTAGGGAAGAGCCGCTTACAGGCAACACGCATACTCAGTTGAAATAAATCGTAGTTTGGATCGCCTTCTTCAAAGTTGACGTCTTCCTTTATTTTGAAACATATATTGGGAAATAACGGCGACTCGCCTTTGCCCAAACCTTTTTCGTAGGCAAGCAAAAAGCACTCGGTAACCATTCTGCCGCCTTCGCTTGTGTCGGTTCCAAAGTTGATGCTTGAAAATGGAACCTGCGCCCCTGCCCTTGAATGCATGGTATTAAGATTGTAAATAAATCCTTCCATCGCCTGAAAAGTTTCTTCTTTGGTTCGCTCATACGCCAGTTTTTTAATTTTTTCTTCATCAGTGGATAAGTCCAGTTCTTTTAAATTACGGCGTATAAGTTTTTCCTGCTTTTCTTTTTCAATCTCAACATACGCCGCCATGTCTTTGTCAAAGTACGCAAAAGACTGTCCGCCGTGCTTATCGTTTTGATTGCTCTGTAAAATAATCGCCGCAAGCGAGGCGGCGGTTTTTATTCCTTTTGGAGAGCGAATGTAGCCGTGCCCGTTGTTAAAACCTTCACGCAGTAAACGCTCCAGAGGAATTTGCAGACAGGTTAATGTTTTTCCGTACCATGACAGATCGTGAATGTAAATATCGCCGTTTATATGCGCCCTCGCTTCTTTTTCGGGGAGGACACGTTTTAGGTAATAATTTTTTGAGGCAATCTCCGATATTTGCAAAACCTTAGCCGAGGGCGAATTGCCGACATTGGCATTATCACGATTTGTTTCCTGCAAAATTTCTGAGACTGCGTTCATCATTTCGCTTCGAGCTTCTCTTAACCTTGAACGGTTTTCACGGTATAAAATGTACGACTTGGCTTGCTTTGCGTACCCTTGTTCAATTAAAACATTTTCTACTAAATCCTGAACATTTTCGACAGTAAAGTTGTCTTCTTTGTACTGCTGTTTTATTTTTTTTATTACTTCCAGAGTTAATTCCATCGCAAGCTGTCTGTCCGCTTCTCCGATAGCTTCAAGACATTTGAAAATCGCGTCTGTAATTTTGCTCTCATGAAAGGCTTGAGCCCTTCCGTCCCTCTTGATAATTGATGAAAACATTATTCCCCCTCCCAAACGAATAAATCCTAAAAGGACACAGAAAGTTTTCCCCTTTACGGTTACAATCGAGAAAACGCACTGAATAAAAACAACGTGTTTTTCAAGCTTTGTCCTCGAAGCCTGAAAAAGATGATTGATTCCCAAAGGAACCAAAGTATATCAAAGTTTCCTGACTTATGGGCTTGCCCGACCACATAAACATCGTTTAAGTGGTCGGGTGGTTTTCCTGCTGATCTTCCCATCCACCACTTAATAAGTGGTCAGACAGTGACCGTAAACGGCAGAATTTTCCCAATTACAGTTACGGGTTAGCGGGCGATTTTCACGTCGCTTCCTTTGAAATATACGTTTATAGTATTTCACAATAGTAAAGGGTTGTCAAGGGAAAAGAGCAAAGAAAGATAAGCTGTTTTTTACTCCATGCGGTGCGCTTTTGTCCGGTATAGTTTGCTGTCGCTTTTCCTTTTTGTACTGTGTTTCGGGGGAGGTGTTTTCTCTAATGCTTTTAGTGGTCAAATTACGCTCCCCATTACTTTCTCCGCTTCACAACAAACAGCACCACGCCGCCAGCCACCACAACCGCACCGCCGATAATCGCAACTAACTTCTTAAAGAAACATAAATTCGCCCCTTTGAATCCATGCCCACAGAACGCGCCAGCTTATGTCTGTGATAAAATGTATTATTATTGCACTCAAAAGTCCGAACTTTCTTAAGAAATATGCGCAGACCATTGCTAATGGTCCATACAATCCTATAATTATCATAATTCTATGAAAAGGCATATCAAAAATACTCCGGTAACCACCAATTTGGTATATAAAAGACGCTGTTACATGTTCTAGTGAAAATAGCACTGCGCATACTACCGCAGATGCCCAAAATAAAATATTGCGCCCTCTTTCAGACTTTATGAACTTTGAAAAAAACCACACTAGAAGGGAAATACGGAGCATATTTATTATTTGGTCTCCAATCCCCTCGGCAAGTGAGGCAAAAATTGACGCAGGAATTCTTGAAGAATCGTATGGTAATATGAACATGGGTCTACTGTATATTTCACAAAAAAGTATCTCGTATCCAATAAAATACACGCTCATAATAATGCTAGCAAATAAAATAAAAAAAATGTATTTCTTTTGTTTTATTTCATTGTTCAGTATGCCCTTGAAACCTATTCTTGACGAAAGGTTCAGTCCCAATATGCCCAAAGCGCCGGGAATAATTAATTTTGTTAAGAAATTTGCCAACCCAATGTTATATTTGGAAGGTGAGGAGATTATGAACGATAAACTGTACATATTAAAAGAATGCTCTAAGTCAGCTCTATAAGCAATAAGTACGTCGAACAAGAACGAGCTAACGCATAGCACTAACACTAAACAGAAATAAACGATATAAGACTTTTTCGCAGTTTCCATAATAATATCCCTCCAATAGGTTATCTTCTTTATATTATAATATTGCTCACGCAATGGTAGCTGATACCCGGCAACAAAAAGCACGGCGTAGCCGTGTGGATGAAAAATGCAACACGCCGTAGCACAAGAAAATGTTACAGCGTGAATTAAGGCAAGGCATCATTTATGATGCCGTCGGTGCGTTGCCTAGTGTCCCTGCCTGCCAAAGTACGCTATATGTGGCGTATTTATCACAAAACATAACAGCATCCTTTCTGGTCACCCAAATTTTTAATATTCTGATATACGATGTTTCCTCGTTATAGGATACCATTATATCATTCAATTTGTAAAAGAAATATTCCTTAGAATGAAAAAATTGCATATCTACTCATTGCTCATTGGCTAATCTCGCCGTATATTGTTCCCTCGCCGGGCGCACCACTCGGGCTAAAGCCCTCGCGCATTGTTCGTCTTGTTAGCCTTTGTTTAGCGCCACGCTGTGCTGACTTATTCATCAGACACCGCTTGACGCGGTGCTTGCTTGGGCGCGCCCTACATTGCTCTTTTCTCATTGTTATGATATAATTACCCTATGATTCTTGGTAATCTTGTGGCAGAAATAGGGAAGGCTTTGCCCCTTGGGGCGTCGCTTACCCATGAGGGCGTGAACTTTGCGATTTTTTCAAGGAACGCCACGGCTGTTACACTCATCATTTTTGAGTCTCCAAACTTGGGCAGTCCCTGTGTGGAGATTCCTCTTGATAAAAGAGAGCATAAAACCGGAAATATATGGCACTGTTTTATTAGAGGGCTTCCGGCGGGAACCTGTTATCTGTATCGCGCTGACGGTCCGTATTTTCCTGAAAAGGGACAGCGCTTCAATCCGCATAAAACTTTGATGGACCCTTATGCAAAAGCATTAACCGATATGAGCGATTGGGATTATGGTAAAAGCGCCGGTTATGATCCTGACAAACCGGGGCGCGATTTAACATATTCTTATTATGATGATGTCGCAAGTCAGCCTCGCTGTATTGTAGTTGATGACAACTTTGACTGGCAGGGTGACACTCCGCTTAACTATCCTCTGCGCTTCAGCGTAATTTATGAAACTCATATTAAAGGTATTACCGCTAACCCCAATTCGGGAGTAGAGCATCCGGGAACCTATCGCGGCGTAATCGAAAAAATTCCGTTCTTCAAAGATTTGGGGATCACAAGCCTTGAGTTTCTGCCTGTTCAGGAATTTAACGAAAATGAAATCCCTCGGCATAATCCAAGCACCGGAAAAAAATTGACAAATTACTGGGGTTATTCTACAGTGGCGTTTTTCGCGCCCAAAGGCTCTTATTCTGCGGACAGAACTCCCGGAGCTCAGGTTAATGAGTTTAAGGAGATGGTGAGGGAATTGCACAAGGCAGGGATCGAGGTGATCCTTGATATTGTGTTTAACCATACCGCGGAAGGCAATGAACAGGGACCGACTTTTTCTTTCCGTGGACTGGACAATTCAATTTATTATATTTTGAACGAAAACAGACGTTACTATCAAAATTATTCAGGTTGCGGAAATACAATGAACTGCAATCATCCTGTCGTGCGCACATTCATCATGGACTGCCTTCGTTACTGGGTAATGGAAATGCATGTTGACGGATTCCGTTTTGATTTAGGATCAATTCTTGGGCGGGATCAAAGCGGGCATATAATGGAAAATCCGCCGACTCTGGAACAAATAGCGGAAGACCCGGTTTTGAATGCGACAAAAATTATCGCGGAGGCATGGGATGCGGGCGGAGCGTATCAGGTGGGATGGTTCCCCGGAGGACGCTGGGCGGAATGGAATGATAAATACCGCGACAATGTCCGCAAGTACTGGAGAGGCGACCCAAAAGAAACGCGCTATCTGGCAACCCGTATCGCCGGCAGTTCCGATCTTTTTTTACGTGACGGTCGTAAACCATTTCACTCAATCAACTTTATTACAAGCCACGATGGTTTTACGTTGAATGATTTAGTTTCGTATAACTGGAAACATAACGAGGCAAACGGTGAAAATAGCCACGATGGCAGTGACAATAATCTAAGTTATAACTACGGTATTGAAGGCGTTGTCAAAGACCCGGTTATAAATATGATTCGGGAGCGGCAGTTAAAGAATTTTATCGCCACGCTGATGGTTTCGCTGGGGACACCGATGCTTCTTGGCGGCGATGAATTTGCCCGTACTCAAAACGGGAATAACAACGCATACTGTCAGGACAATGAACTTTCATGGTACGACTGGTCGCTTGTTGAAAATAATGCCGGTTTGTTCCGTTTTGTCAAAGAAATGATCGCTTTCCGTCTTCGCCATCCCGGCTTTATGCGCCCTGAATTTTACACCGGCAGGGGCGGCGATTACAGGGCAATCCCCGATATAAGCTGGTTTGATGAAAAGGGCGTAATGTCCGATTGGGAAAAGATAGGCTATTTTCTCGCCTTGCGCATTGACGGCAGTAAGGCGGAAACTTTAGCCGACCGGGATGACAGTGATTTTTTTATTATGTTTAACGCGAGTACTGATCTTCAAAACTTTGTTGTTTCGGAGCCTCTGTCTAAAAAAGAATGGATTCGTGTTGTGGACACAGGTTTGCCTTCTCCAAATGAAATTCTTTTGCCGGGAAATGAAGAGCATCTTTCTTCCCAGCGCTCATATCCTGTTAAAGCGCGAAGTATAGTAATATTGATTTCAAAGGATAATTAATTATGGATGATAGTAGTTTTATTTTAGGCGTCGATCTTGACGGAGTAGTCGGGGACTTCTACGGAGAAATCAGAAAGATCGCCGCCGAATGGTTGAACAAACCGCTTGAGTCTCTCACCTCTGAAGTTTCTTACGGTCTTAAAGAGTGGGGTATTGATGAGTTTGGCGGCTATGACAGACTGCACCGTTTTGCCGTAACTCAGCGCAATATTTTCCGCGACATGGAACCAATTGAACACGCTCCTTCGGTTTTGCGTAAATTGTCTAATCAGAATATTCGTATCCGTATTATCACGCACAGGCTCTTTTTAAAATATTCTCACCGCGCCTCAATTACGCAAACCGTTGACTGGCTTGACAACTACGACATTCCCTACTGGGACATTTGCTTTATGAACGACAAAGGCGCAGTTGGTGCGCATGTTTATGTTGATGATGCCCCCGAAAATATCACTAATTTGCGCAAGCAGGGATGTAAAACAATCGTGTTTAGCAATTCCACTAACCGAGATGTTCCCGGTCCGCGCGCTAATAACTGGCATGAAGTTGAACAAATGGTTATGGAATCGCGCGAAGAGTGGCGCACCGGAACCGTAGGTTTGTTTAGCGTTTAGTGAAAGAAATACTACTTACAACAATAAACGCCAAGTGGATTCATCCGTCTCTGGCGTTGCGGCTGTTAAAAGCCAATCTTGGTTCTTTACAGGACAACTGCGAAATTATTGAGTTTGCCCTGCGCCAGCCGTTAGGTGAAAAAATGGAACCGTTCCTTGAGGCAAGTCCGCGCATTTTGGGTATTTCTGTTTCAATTTGGAATCACACCTCTACAATAGAATTTCTTGAAAATCTGGAAAGACTGTGGCAGGCGCAGGGCAAAAGACCGGTTGTTGTACTTGGCGGTCCAGAAGTTTCGCATTTGCCGCTGTCAGCGGAAATTTTCCGTTTTGCCGATTTTGTAATCCGCGGAGAGGGGGAAATTGCTTTCAGAACTTTATGCGAAAGTGTTTTGGTTGACAGGGAGACAGTGTGGGAGCGGAAAGAGCCTAAGTTCATTGACGCGGAACCTGTCAATCTTAGTAATATAAAGAGCGCGTATTACTTGTACGCTGATGAAGATTTGGCGAAAAAACTGATCTATGTTGAGGCAACTCGTGGCTGTCAATTTAACTGCGAATTCTGTTTAACTGCGGTAAAGAGTGGTTTGAAGCAGAGAAACACAGTGAGGGAATTTCCTCTTGATCAATTTTTAGCGGAGATGGACGCGCTTATACGGCGGGGAGCGAAGACTTTTAAGTTTTTGGACAGAACTTTCAATTTTAATATAAAACGCGCTCTGCGTATTTGCGAGTTCTTTCTTGAAAAGATAAAAGAGCGTGGAGATAATCCGCTTGTTGTTCACTTCGAGATGGTTCCCTCTCTTTTTCCTGATGAACTGCGCGAAGTACTCATCCGTTTTCCGCCGGGCACATTGCGTCTTGAAGTCGGCATCCAAACCTTAAACGCAGAAGTTTCTGCACGAATTAGCCGCCCTTCAAATCCACAAAAAGAGTTGGAAACCTTGCGCTTCCTTCGTGAAAATACCAACGCTATCATTCACGCTGATCTAATCGCAGGACTGCCCGGCGAAGACCTTGCTTCCTTTGGCGAAGGTTTTGACCGTCTCTGGTCTGCTCTTTGCGAAACAGGTGAATCAATTTCAGAAAAAAATCACCGCACAGAAATTCAACTCGGTATTTTGAAACTTCTTACCGGCGCGCCAATTTCCCGTCACAGCGAAAAATGGCGTATGCGTTACAACCGCCTGCCGCCCTATGAAATAGAAGAAACTTCATCCCTTTCACCGGAAGATATTGGGCGAATAAAAAACTTTGCCCGTTTTTGGGAATTAATTGTCAATCGTAGCCTTATCGATCTTTCTTCAAAATGGCAGGTGTTTAACGATTTTATGACTCTTTCAGATACGCTTTTGGCTCATTTTGGAAGAAATTGGGGACTGGACAAGGCTGAATTGCTAAAAAAAGTGTTAGAATTAACGAAAACTGGACAACTCTCTTAAAATTCACTATATTTTAAATAGTATGGAGGACACAATGAGAAAAAGCATCGTTTTTATTACTTTTCTTCTATTAGTTACAGTTTTTTTTGCATGTGACTTCCAACTACCCACAGCAGTCCATATTACAGGAACCCCGAAAATCAAAGTTTATGCGACTATGGATATTGGCTCACTATTTACGGATATTCTCAAAAACGGTATTGATGAAAATAATACTGACGGATTGGAAATACTTGATTGCCCAAATATAGAAACCCAGACTTTTATTATCTACAAGAATATTCATAGTAATAATTCTCTTCAAATTGAAGACCTTGGTACTTTTCCAGGTATAGAATTTTTACCTGACGATTTCGATATTATTATGCCTTTTGATAAAAGTCTTTTTGCTTCAGAACAGCCAATAGAAATATCGTTTTCAGAATTCGGCGAACTTTTTGATAACTTAACTTTATCGGCTAAACTGTTGATTTTTATAACCGGAACAGGTTTTATTGACAATCTTACGCTTGGAATTAGTATCAATGGCGAACCGGAAAAAACTACGCATTTAAGTCATACATCTTCAAGCGGTTTTTCCAAGGTGGGCAATTCGTATCTCGGAACAACAGTTCCCGGCGGCGGCATTGAAATCCCATTGGAATTTGACGGAAGTGATATGACGATATCGTACAGAATTTTTGTGGCGCAAGGCGAGAGAATTGCAAAAGATGACTTTGAAGATGGCGCTATAAATATTGATCTTGCTGTTTGGTTTCCTCTTGTATTAAAAGCCGGCGCAGGCGGAGGTGGAATGCGCTTTCCTGAAGATACCTTTTCCGGCGATCAAAATGATCTTTTTGGCAGAGACTCCCCCGAAGACTCAAATCCGGTATTTGAAATCTTTGAATATTTAAAACTGGATATTGGGCTTAATAAGAATCCTTTTAGCGGCGCAACTTTAGTTATTCAAAATACAGATGCGCAAACAATGGAAACCATTGAAATCACTAATCCCTTTACCGGTAATTCTCTTTCCTTTGAAATTACCGGAGAAAATTTAACAAAAATTAATAACAGTTTTCCTTTTGCCCCGCAGTTTAGCGTAAAACTTGAGCCAAACGGCAGTATTGTGTTCCCAAGAAATTTAAAAGCAACACATTTTGCCTTTACTGCAGGATTAAACTACAGAATGGACTTATAGGAAAGTGAAATTGAAAAAAATATCATTTTTTTTGATTATTTGCTTTATTATTTTTCCTTTTACCCTTTATGCGGAATTTATTTACGCAAAATATGGGTTTGAGGAGATACATTTTGGTGATGAATATAATGTACATGAAGAAGTGCGTTTTGATAATGTACATGAGAACTTAAATAATGATGTAAATAATAATGGTAACAGCCCGGCGAAAAAACCATTTCAGATACGAGACAGGGGATTTGAAATAGGTATCTTTGTTAATGCTAATGTTGCCAACAATTATTTGTCGATAGAACAAATTTTTCAGGAAACAATTGAATTAAATTTGGATAATTTGGCAAATGGTTTTAACATAAACCTAGGCATTGGCGTCGCTCCTCTTTATTTTAGATATAATAGCAGAAAAGGCTGGGGTTTTGGTTTATCTACAGTTGTGGACGCGTCTGGAATACTTGGCGCATCTGGGAAACTGCTTTCTTTAGACGAAGCCACAGATGAAAAATCGGATTTAAGCGGCGCGTTGTTTGCCTCTGTAGGGATTGATACTTTTTTTAAAATCAAGAGTTTAAAAGTAAGATTAAGACCCGCTATGTATTATACGCTCGCATATATTAAACCTGATTTATCATATACAAATAATAATTCTGCATTTGGCGTTAATTATGATATACGCATTTATGAGGCATTCTCATTGGATGGTTTCCCTGATAATTTCCTTGATAACTTTAAACTTGATGCATCGCCTGGTTTTGATGTTAGTTTTGGATTGGAGTTTCCGTTTCCATATTTTGATATTGGTCTTGATATTATTAACATTCCGCTTCTTTCTTCTTCATTGAGTAAATATACGCAGTATAGCGGCAGTATGGGAAATGATGAGCTTGAAGGTCTTAGCCTTGGTGATTTTTTTTCTTCTTTTAAAACAGATAATAAATCAGGTTCAGGTGAGGAGACAGTCAATATAGACCGTCCGTTCAAAGCGTTTTTATGGGTGAATTGGCGTCCTTTCAAGGGCAATCCTTTATTTACAATTACCCCCTTAGTTGGTTTTTCAATTAATCAATTATATGTTGAGCCGTTTTCTATGGAAGGTGGTTTAAATGTATGTATAAACTTGGGAAACATATTTATTGTAAAAGCCGGAGTAAATTACATGGATCGTCTCTGGGTTAACAGTCTTAATTTGGCTCTTAATATAAGGGTAATTGAAGTTGATGTTGGCGTAGATATCCGGTCGCAGGAATTTGCAGAAAGCTGGAAAGGCGGCGGCATTGGCGTTAATGTCGGTCTTAAGTTTGGCTGGTAAACAATCTTGCGACCGGGACAGAAAGCTCTGATGAAAACGGATTATGCCGTTTAAAGTCAGGAAGCCAATCGTTGCCGGTAACAAGCTCCTGACAAAAACCCTCGTCAATTTTTAATTCTTCCAGCCATTTAAGGACAGTTTCATATTCATCTTCTGATAAATAGCGCTCTGGCATTGCTCTTTTTCTATTGGGAATAGGCGTGTACTGCGTCATCAGGGAAAGCAGGGCGCGGTCTTTTGCGTTATCTGCAAACCAGAGCAAAACGGCTCTTGTTGCCTTCAAATAACCGGGTAAAATTAAATGGCGTATTATTACTTTTTCGCGGGCGTTTTCCCGCGATTTTTTAGCTGTCATATCGATCATTTTTAAAATCGCAGTAGTCGCACTAGCCGGATAATCTGGAGCGTTAAAAAACTTTTCTGCTATATCGCTGTCCAGCGTTTTTAAGTCCGGCAGGTAAATATCAATATAATCCCGTAACAATTCCAAAGAATCGCAGGTTTCGTACCCGGAAGAATTCCATAAGAACGGAAGCGTCATCCCCTTTTTTTTAGCGGCTTTAATCCCCTCTACAAGGGCAGGTATCGCGTGGCTCCCCGTAACAATATTAATATTTTCCGCTCCCATGTTACATAACTCTATGCAAATATCGGCGAAATCTTCTGCGGAAACCGCTTTTCCAAGACTTGTCTCTTTGCGCTCCTCGCCTTGCTCAACCCCTTGTGAAATCTGGTAATTCTGGCAAAAGGAACAGCCCAAATTGCACCCGCTTATAAAAATTGTCCCTGAGCCGCCCGTCCCCACAAGCGAAGGCTCTTCCCCCTTGTGAATTACCGCCGCCCCTATTCTTAAGACGGCAGTTTCCCCGCAAAAGCCGACTTCTCCCGCAAGGCGGTCAACGCCGCAGTTGCGCTGACATAGTTTGCAAGGACTGTACAGGTTTTTCATAATTAACACCGCCTGTATATTTACCGTCTTAATAATTCCATTGACTTCAATACAGCATTTTCATCTACTAGCTTTCCGGTAATATATTTATGAATAACACTTGATATGAGTGTTTGATAGGGGATTCCTTCCTCTGCGGACTTTTGTTTTACCTTTTCAATATCATACGCCGAAATGCGTATATTAATGTTTTTGGTTTTGCCGGCGGCGGCAATAATTGTTTCTATTCCGGCTTTTTCACTTCCAGAAAGAGGCACAAACTTCTCCGCATGCTCCTCAATTGATTGTTCAAATTTGTCAAGGGTAACTTTCATTTTCTTCCTCCATATAATTTATGATACTTGCGACTGGGGAAAACGGTTTTTAAAACAATATTTTGTTCGTCATCAACAACAAATGGAACCGCATAGGTATACTTTTGATAGGAAACAACGAATAATTTTTTCTCCATTCTTGCAAGGTTTTTAAGAATATCAAGGTATTTTCTTTCAAGGATCAGTGAAGCAAAATCCTCAAACGACAATCCCCGTTCGGCTTTGAGTTCTTGGTTTTTTTCGTCATCCCAAATAATTCGCATACTATAAGATTATCACATTGTCTATCATTTGTCAATATATTAGATTTCCCCGCAAAAGCCGACTTCTCCCGCAAGGCGGTCAACGCCGCAGTTACGCTTACATAGTTTGCAAGGACTGTACAGGTTTTCATTTTTTAATTATTGATTGGAAGGCGGAGGCATACCACTCGGCTTGCCGCAGGGTTCTTCCCTCGCGGATATGGTGGAAATTTCACATAGTCATTTGTATTATATAGAAAGTAAAAGAGTTGTACCTTCAATTGATGTGGTTATAAAGCTCGCAAAAGCGCTAAAAATCAACTTGAATGATCTTTTTGAGTAAAAAGTCATAGCCATAGCTGTTGATTTCTATAAAAAAGGTCTAATAATGGAATTATTCGTCTTTATTCGTACAATTCGTGCTATTCGTTGATCTCTTTCTTAACTTTTTGGGTATTTTCTTACAATTTTATGCAGTATCTGCGTATTATCCCCCTGCAACCCCTTAAATCGACCCTGTGTCTAAAAAATATCTTGACAAAAGCAAGAAATTTATAAATACTTGGAGTATGACAAAATTTGGAATTTTGTCATAAAGAAAAAATGGCTATTGAAATTATTGGAACAGGGAGGGCTGTACCGCCCAAAAGGGTCAGCAACGATGATTTAGCGGCTCAGGTTGAAACCAGCGATGAGTGGATTCGTTCCCACACGGGAATTGGAAACCGTCATTTTGCCGAAGAAAATATCGCTTGCAGTGATTTGGCGGTAGAAGCGGCAAAAAACGCCCTTGCCATGGCGGCGGGCTATATAGGAAATGATTTAGCGGAAAGGGACAGAGTTTCCGCCGAAATTGCCAAAACCATCGATATGATTGTTTTGACCACTGTAACGGCGGACTATTTCGGCACTCCTTCCACAGCGTGTATTGTGCAGAATAGGATTGGAGCGCCTCAAGCGGGAGCGATGGATATTACCGCCGGTTGTACGGGCTTTGTTTATGCACTTGAGACTGCCGCAGGACTTTTGAGTATCAACGCGCAGAGAAAACGCGCACTGGTTATAGGCGCAGAAGTTTTGAGCAAGGTTATGAACTGGGACGACAGGAAATCCTGCGTTCTGTTCGGCGACGGCGCAGGAGCGGTTGTGGTTGAAAAAACAGGCGAATGTTGTGAAGGCAAACGAGGACTCAAGCAGACACTTTTATACGCGGACGGCTCCGGCAGTGAAAGTTTATTGATGAGAAGGGGCGGATCACGAAATCCTTTTAAAAAAGACGAAGCAATTGGCTCCGGGATTTGTGTCGAGATGAACGGGCAGGAAGTGTACAATTTCGCGGTACTGGCGATAACCGGTACAATCGAAGCATTGATGAAAGCAGAGAATATCAATATTGATGATATTGCGTGGATTGTTCCTCATCAGGCTAATGCGCGCATTATTCAAGCCGCAAGAAGAAGACTGCATATCCCGGCTGAAAAATTTTATATGAATATCGAAGAATACGCTAACACTTCGTCAGCGTCAATTCCGCTTGCGTTAGATGAAATGAATAGGGACGGAAAAATAAAGAAAGGCGATTTAATCATGACCGTAGGATTTGGCGGAGGTCTTACCTATGGCGGAAATATTATAATTTGGTAGAGGTAGAATGATGGATAAGAAAAATGTCGCGTATTTGTTTCCGGGGCAAGGAGCGCAGTATTCCGGTATGGCAATGGATTTGCTTGCGTCTAACGCTGTAAAATCTCTCTTTGATACAGCGTCGCAAATACTTGGAAAAGATGTAAAAGAACTTCTTCAGTCCGATGCCGATACGCTCAAGCGCACCGATGTTTCTCAGCCTGCGATGACTGCCGCTTCTCTTGCGGCGGTGGCGTTCCTTGGTGAGCAGGGCTTCAGTCCTGCCGCCTGCGCCGGTTTCAGCCTTGGCGAATATTCCGCGCTTGTTTGCGCAGGAATCATCGATACCGCTGATTGTTTCCGCTTAATAAAGGCAAGAGGCGAGGCGATGCAAAAAGCTTCCGACTCCCTGCGTTCAGCAGGCGGCGATTCCGCGCCGGGTATGGCGGCTGTTGTCGGTCTTGCCCCCGAACAAGTAGAAGAATTAATCGCAAAGTGGAGCGCGGAGGGGCTAAAAGATTTATACGCCGCGAATATCAACTCTCCAAAACAACTTGTAGTAAGCGGAACTTTTTCCGCATTAAACGAAGCGGAAACCCGTTTTAAGACAGCGGGCGCAAAGAGAGTTATCCGTCTGCAGGTAGCCGGTCCCTTTCATTCGCCGCTTATAGCGTCGGCGGTTGAAGACTTCCGCCCTGTTCTGGAATCGGTAACATTCCACGATCCTTCCATTGCTATTTTTTCCAATGTTACAGGTAAAAAGATTTCTTCGGGCGAAGAAGCGAAAAAACTCGCCCTTGCACAGATCACAAGTCCTGTCCGCTGGGTTGATGAAGAAGCGGCTGTCGCAGATTGCGGCATTGAGGCTTGTCTTGAAGTTGGTCCCGGCAAGGTTCTTCAGGGACTATGGAAAGATTCAGGAAGCGAGATTCCGGTTTTTGCCGCGGGGACTGCCGAAGATATTCCAAAAATAGGTAATAATCAGTAAAATAATTTAACAGGAGGATATATGAGACTTGAGAATAAAAAGGCGTTGATTACAGGAGCATTAAGAGGAATCGGGAAAACAATAGCCGATTTATTTATTGCCGAAGGCGCGGAAGTTTGGGGGCTGGACTACATGACTCCCGAAGACCTTTCAGACAGAGTATCGACTGCAAAGGGAAAGCTCCACTGGATTCAGTTAGACCTTTCAAAACTTGACACGGTTGACGGCGCGATTGAAAACGCGGTCAAAGAGTCGGGAGGTTTTGATATAGTTGTGAACAACGCCGGTATCACAAAAGATAATCTTTCTTTTAGAATGTCTATGGAAGAGTGGCAGAAGGTGTTGGATATAAATCTTTCTGCGGCGTTCTTTGTCGCCCGTACTGTAGCAAGGGACATGATAAAAAAACGCGCCGGTTCCATTATCAATATGGCAAGCGTGGTTGGCATTCACGGCAACGGCGGACAGGCGAACTATTCCGCTAGCAAAGCGGGATTAATTGGCGTAACAAAAAGTTTAGCCAACGAAGTGGCGAGCAGGGGAGTGCGGGTAAACGCTATTGCGCCGGGTTATATCGAAACTGATATGACAAAAGTTTTACCGGCGGAAGTACAAAATAAAATGATTGATGTTATTCCCATGAAGCGGACAGGAAAGCAGGAAGATGTCGCAAAGGCGGCGCTCTTTTTCGCGTCCGATGATTCATCGTATATAACAGGGCAGGTAATGCCCGTAGACGGTGGAATGTATTTTTAATAGAAGATGGAGAGTATAATGAAGAAAAAAGTTGTAGTAACGGGAATGGGAGTAATTTCTCCCCTTGGTAACACTGTTGAAGATTTTTGCGCGTCGTTAAAAGCCGGAAAGAGCGGTATTGGAAAGATCACTTCTTTTGATACCACTGATTTTGACGTAAAGATAGCCGGTGAAGTTAAAGATTTTGATCCTACCGTGTGGATGGACAAAAAAGAAGCGCGTAAGATGGCGCGCTTTTCTCAATTCGCCGTAGCGGCGGCGGCACAAGCGCTCACAGACGCGGGTCTTATGGGCGAGACTGATGCCGAAGGCAAAAGACCCGTAAAAAGTAACGTTGAAAAAACAGGCATTGTATTTGGCAACGGCATTGGCGGATTTGAAGTTGTAAGCGAATCAATGAGAAAACTTTTTTATGACGGTCCGAAAAGAATGTTGCCCCTAACAGTTCCAATGATGATCCCAAATGAAGCTGCAGGAAACGCTTCTATGATGTTCGGCACTAAGGGACCTGCGTACACTCAGGTTACAGCCTGTGCCGCAGGAACAGATGCTTTAGGACAGGCGCTTGAAATTATTAGAAGCGGACGCTGTGATGTGGTTATCGCAGGCGGCACTGAAGCGACAATCGTTCCATTTGCTGTCGGCGGTTTCCAGATGCTCAAAGCGCTTTCTACAAAACGCAGTGATGATCCTGAAAAAGCCTCACGCCCCTTTGACGCTGACCGCGACGGATTTGTAATGGGAGAGGGCGCAGGCATATTGATCCTTGAGAGCGAAGAACACGCAAAGAGCCGTGGTGCGAAAATCCACGCTGAATTTGCCGGATACGGCTCTTCAGCTGACGCGTATCACATAACGTCCCCCGATCCGACGGGAGAAGGCGGCGCACTCGCTGTAAAAAGCGCTATTGCCGACGCTGAACTAAAACCCGAAGATATTCAGTATTACAATGCCCACGGCACTTCAACAGAAATAAATGATCCCACAGAGACAAAGGTGCTTAAAAAGGTTTTTGGCGATCACGCGTATAAGATGAAAGTTTCCAGTACCAAGAGCATGCATGGTCATTGTATCGCGGGTGGCGGCGGTATTGAAGCCATTGCGTGTATTCTCGCGATCCGCGACGGTTTTTATCCGCCAACGATCAATCTTGACAACCCCGATCCTGAATGTGATTTGGATTATGTGCCGAACAAAGCGCAGTACGGTGAAATAAACATCACCGCTTCCGGTTCTTTGGGCTTCGGCGGACACAACGGCGTTGTTATTTTCAGAAAATATAAAGGTTAACAAATAGGGGACTTGAAAGAGTCCCTGTTTTTATTTGGAAGGAAAAATTATGAGTGAGATTGAAAAACTTTTACCGCATCGCGATCCGTTTCTATTTGTTGATGAAATTGTAGAAGCGACAAACGAAAAGATCATCGCAAAGCGAGTATTCACGGAAAAAGAATATTTCTTTAAGGGGCATTTCCCTGAGTACCCTGTTGTACCGGGTGTGATCCTTGTTGAAACAATGGCTCAGTCCGGCGGAGCCGGTTTAAAAAAACTCGGTGTTCTTGACAGCGACGCTTTGTTCTTTTTTGCGACTGTCGACAAGGTAAAATTCCGCCGGCAAGTTCGCCCCGGCGACGAACTCCGCTCAGAAGTTGTAAACCTCCGCATCTCCAAAAACATGATCAAACAGCAAGGCAAAGCCTATGTCGGCGATGAACTAGCGGCAGAGGCTGAGTGGATGTGTCTTGTGGGCAATGCATGATAATTAAACCAATGATTCGCAACAATATCTGCCTCAACAGTCATCCGTCAGGATGCATAGCGTCAGTTCAGAAGCAGATTGAATACGCGAAGAAAAATTTGTCCGCGATAGATTACAAAACTCCAAAGCTCGCGCTGATTATCGGCTGTTCAAACGGTTACGGACTTGCGAGCAGAATTGCCGCCGCGTTTGGGTACGGGGCTGTTACGGTGGGGCTGTCCAAAGAAAAAGCGGCTTCAGAAAAACACACAGCAACGCCGGGCTTTTACAACAACTCAGCGTTTGACCAGTTTGCGGCGAAAGCCGGGCTTGTTTCAAAAACTCTGGACGGCAATGCCTTCCTCGGCGAAATGAAAGCCGAAACCGCAAAAGCAGTCCGTGAAGTTGCCGAGACAGCGAAGATACAACCTAAGATCGATTTGATCGTTTATTCGCTTGCCTCTCCTGTAAGAACTTGTCCAAAGACAGGCATCCAGTATAAATCCGCGATTAAGCCTGTAGGCGAACCTTTTTCCGGCAAGACTCTCAATATGATGGACGGAACTTTTTCCATGACCTCTGCTGAACCTGCCACCGAAGATGAAATTTACAACACAATAAAAGTTATGGGCGGCGAGGACTGGGAATACTGGATGGAAGCGCTGGACAAAGAAGGATTGCTTTCCCGAAAAACCCGAACAGTCGCCTATTCATATCTTGGACCTGAACACTCCTGGCCTATTTATAAAAACGGAACTATCGGCAAAGCAAAAGAAGATTTAGAAAGAGCCTGTATCGATATAAACAAAACCTACGCCGAGTCGGGAAAAATAGCCGGCGCGTGGATTTCTGTAAACAAGGCGCTTGTTACGCGCTCAAGTGCGGTAATTCCGATTATCCCCCTTTACATTTCATGTTTGTTTAAGGTGATGAAAGAGATGAATCTTCACGAAGGATGCATTGAGCAAATTACGCGCCTGTACCGCGACCGTCTCTACGCCGCCGAAAGCGGAGACCCTGAAATGGTTCCCGTTGATCGCAAAGGACGCATTCGCATTGACGATTGGGAAATGCGCGAAGACGTGCAAAAAGCAACCATGGAAAAGATGAAAAACGTAACGCCTGAAAATGTTTTTACAGAAACCGATGTCGCGGGTTTCAAGCACGACTTCCTCGAAGCGCACGGCTTTGATGTAAAAGGTGTTGATTACAACGCTGATGTTAACGGTAGCTGATACCGAATTTGCCTAGCGTACCTTACGTCCAAGGTACGCTATATATAGCGTAGTAATCACAAAATAAAACAATTATCTTTCCTGTCAAAATATTTTTTTCAAAACAAGCAAGCAAAACCTCACTTCTGCGCCATATATATGTATGAAAATTATATCCCTTTTTGTCCGCGCCGCTTTGTGCGGCTCGGCAATCTTGTGCGGCACAGGTCTCTTCGCGGAAAACTCCGCGCCGCAAATCGGCTTGCCGCCGGTCTCTGAGATGGCAAGTAAAACCTCAACTGAAAATGCGCCGCCAATTTTCAACTGGAGCCTCCTTTGGAGCGGTTCATGGGAAGAGAAAACTTTTACTCTGGATGATGATCCGGCGCTGGCGGGAAACCTTCTTAACCGGGGAGAAATCAAACTGCACTTTCTTCCGCCTGCCCTTGTCCTGCGCACTCAAATTCTGGATCGCTCCTCGTTGAACATCAATATTGATGAGTTTCAATGGGAAGATTTGGAAAATCCCGAAAAGGAGGTTACCAATTTTACGGCTGGCTTATACCACAAAACGACCGGCTCGCGGCTGTTGTTCGGTGTGCTGGATGAATGGGGTCTTCCCGCGAGAATCCGCAACCCGTGGATTCGCTCTCCGCCTTACGCGGAAAATCATAGCCCTATCATTACCGACTTGAGGACTGCGGTCTCCACTACAAAAGAAGACGAAGCGTATTTATATCTGTCCAGTCCGTTTCTTGAATTTTCCCCGAATTTAAAATTGAGAGGGTTTATCTCGGCTCAGACAGAAGTCGAAAATTTTATTCCTGCCATTGCCGGAGGGCTGGACTTTACTTTTCCAAAAAAGACAAGCCTGCTCCTTGAAACATTCTACACCGGAAGGACTCTTCCGCAAACTAAAGCAAGCACATGGTTCTCTGACCCGCCGCGGCTGGTCGAACGGGATTTCCGTCTCTACGCCGCCGCTCTCCTTTTTGCAAACCCAAATTTTTCCCTAAGCTCAGATTTTGCCGTGTCTGAAACTTTTTCTGTGGGTAGAGACATTTATGCCAATTTGGGCGTGGCTATTTCGCCGTCCCTTCCCTTTGGAGCAAAAGAACGCCCCTTGTTAGTTTCATTTTCAGCGGACGGAGCCGGGGCGCGGTTTGTCTACAGGGACGGCGCAAACCACGGGGAAGGTTTCAGAAGCGCGGCAAAAATCGAATGGAAAGGCAGATATAGCTCGCTCATAAGACTGAATACGGTACTGAGAAGTCCCGGTTTTGGCAACGAATTTAACCGCAGTTCTTCCGGTTTTTACTGGCGATTTCCGTCTTCTTCTGCAATCCGCAACAATAGCTCAGTGTATTTAACCAGAATATCCCTCTCAATGGACAGAAATGCGGTAAATCCGCTAAAAATCAACGATAGTTTTTCCGGCTCCTTAGGAATTACCCTAAATTTGCCGAAATTTGGAGTAAGGAGCCCACTCAATATAAACCTTTCAGGTTCAGTTAAGGGGCTTACAGGGGCAAATATGAACCCCTCGCCTTTTCCTGTCATTGATGAGGCATGGAAATGGGACAGCAGTACGGTAAATTGTGAATTATACTTGCCGGTAAGTAATTTGCAATTTAGATTTAAAGCCGGAATTTCGTTTTTTGAGGGAAAAGAGGAAGTTTGGGACTTTTCATTGAGTTCTGCAGTACGTTTCAGGCTGGGGAGGCTGAGTTTTAAGGTTGCTTCGCCCGCTTTTCCGGAAAAGTGGAATTGGACAATTTCATGGCGGTTAGAAAGAAAAGAGCGCTAACTTTTTGAAAGAAGTGAAGAAATGCTCTTCTTTTTTCTATTAATATGTAGTATCATTATAAGATATATCTTATTTTAGGGAGGTATTATGCCTAGTGGTGTTACGATTATGATCGTAGACGACTCAAGAATCATGAGAAACACGGTGAAAGGTGTTTTTTCGGGGGTAGAATCCGCCTGTAACTTTATTGAAGCAAAAGACGGTGAAGAAGCGTTAGC
Organism: Treponema sp.; assembly: GCA_031254315.1. GTDB lineage: Bacteria > Spirochaetota > Spirochaetia > Treponematales > Breznakiellaceae > WQXQ01. Next base: position 8,048 of record JAIRUQ010000016.1, on the reverse strand, counting down.
ATTACTTGAAACGCAACCCGTCGATCTGATACTGCTTGACTGGAATATGCCAAGACTATCGGGAATTGATTTCTTAAAGCAGATCAGGGCAATGGATCAGTATAAAGATTTGCCCATAATTATGGTAACCAGTGAAGCCGCTAAATTTAACGTTATCGAGGCGTTAAAACACGGAGCCACTGATTATATCACTAAACCAATTAAGCTGGACTTGTTCAAGCAAAAATTGGCAAAACTACGTTTATTTAGGATGTAAAGATGACAGTAGAATTACAAAACTATGTAGAACCGTTTGTAGAAGTTACGGTAAGTACTTTTAAAGAATTCGTAGGTGTAGAGATAAGTCCAAGACATCCTCATTTTCTTGACCCGGACAAGGGTTTTGAATGGGATATCTCTGCAGTAATAGGTCTTTCCGGCGTGGTAAAAGGCGCTGTAATTGTCTCCATGAAGGCAGATTTAGCGATAAAATTAACCGATTTGCTCACCGGCTCGGAACATTCGGAAATGGATGCCGATGTAATTGACGCGATTGGCGAAATCAATAACATCATTGCCGGAAATATAAAGCCGAAAGTACCGAATGGGGACAAGATTGTAATTTCAATTCCTACAATTATTACAGGAAAAGAACATTCAATCGCCTGGCCTAGCAAGCAGACGCGTATCCTCTGCATTCCGCACAAAGCGTTTGATAACGATATTTTTCATCTGATGGTGGCTATTGAACTGGAAAACGAAAAATAATTAGGAGAGAGCGATGAAGCATGTGTTTGTGTTCGATCCTAAAGCATTTTACGGACAGCAATGGAAAATGGATAATATCCTCGACAACATAGGGCAGTTTTTTAGAACACAAGAATCACCTGATTTCTCTATACAATTTTCCCGTTATCGCAGGAACGCGATGAGTATAATTCAGGATGAAGCGGAAAAAGCGGAGTCTGGAGTTGTATTAAGAATATATGCGGTAGGCGGAGAAGAAATCCTTTATGACTGTTTGAACGCTACAGCTCATTTTCCGAATATGCAACTTGCCGCGGTTCCGTTCGGCGAATCTTGTGATTTTTTAAAGATTTTCGGGGATGGCAAAGAAGATGAATTTCGGGATATACCGTCTCTGGTGCAGGCGGAAGCTCTGCCTACGGATGTAATCAGATGGGGAGTAAATTACGCGCTAAATTCCTGTTACATCGGAATGAATTCCGCCATTTCAAAAAAAATAAAAGATTTAAGGGCTGGCATGAATAAAAGCAGTTTTATTGCTTTCTCTAAACTTTCGTCTTTCATAAACACTTTTATTACGGCGTTTGACAAAAATTTTGCCGCAAGGGAATATTCCGTTACTATTGATGATATAGATTACAGCGGGCACTACAGTCTTATCCATGTCGCAAACAGTCCGTATTTTGCCGGGAAAATTACAGGCGTTTCCGGCGCTACACCAGATGACGGACTTTTGGATATTGCGCTCATAAAATCATCTCATCCTCTGGGAACTTTGTTTTCCATGGGACGGTATGCCTCAGGAAAAAAACCAAAAAATTGCGTTATTGTTCAGGGAAAAAGTATTTCGATCCATTCGGCGGAGCAGACTTGGATTCAATTGGACGATGAATATATACGGGATAACAGTGTAATATTAAGTGTTATTCCTCACGCGATACAAATGGCGGCTGTAAATAATTTAACATACCCAATCGCATCAATTTCGGCTTTTTAAGGAAGTTTTAATGGCTATTAAGAAAACAGATAAAGAGAATGTAAAATTAAGAGGCATCGCAAGCTTTTTTTCCATACTGATAATTGTCTTTTTAAGTGCATCTTTTGTTTTCGAAACATACTTTGACGAAGATATAAAAATTAATTATTCTTTAGCCGGACTTGTAATAATACTTTCCCTGATGATTGTTACCGCAATTATCAGAAATTCAATAAATCACTACAAAATGGCGTTTAACGTTCCTCTTATACTTCTATTGTTTTACACAGCGTTAATGCTGTTGAGCAGATGGCACAATTCCCATTACTTACTTGTATGTGTTATCATTTTCGCTGTTAGCTGTATATATTCAAGTTTCTACAGAACTGTAGCATTTATTATCTTTCAAAATATAATCATTGCCCTTCTGCTCCTGAGAGGCTTTCCGATAAGCGGACATGGAACGCCGTTATTTGCCGTATTGATTAACTGGGGAATTTGTCTTTTTAGCAGTATAATAATGCTTTTGCTTACAAGGTCTGCGACACTAGTTTTAAGCAAAGCGCTTGAACATCAGAATTCGTTTATGGACCTTCTCGCTTCAACGGAAAACTTTGTCGCCATGATCGATGAACGAAACGAAATTGTCTATGCAAGTAAAACTCTGGCTCAGTTGGGTAATACCGAAGATCCTACTTTTGTTCAAGGACGTCCGCTTATCGATGTTTTTCCCGGAAGAAGCCTGAAAGTACACGCTGGCAAACTGTTAAAAGAAAAAGACGATTATGCGTCAGACTGGGAATTTTCACTTAACGGGCAAAAACGGTATTTTAAGGCGGCGTCGCACAGCCTTCCCGGAGGAAGCGGCGGCACTCTTATCAGTTTATATGACATGACGCACCTTGCCGAACGCGATGAAATTGCCGTAATGAAAGACAGCATGAAGATCGGTCTTTTCTTCATGGACAAAAATTATGTTATTCAAGACCATTATTCACAGTATTTGGAAGAATTGCTGTCAGATACCAGACTTTTTGGGAAACTCTTTACAGATGTAATTTCCGATTCAGTCAGTTTGAATGAATTAGAAGCTATCAAAGATTATTTTAACATGATCCTTGAACGTACCTACGATCAGGATATGCTTGAAGAAATAAACCCTCTTAACGAACTGCACTATGTAAATAAGGAAACCGGTGACAGAAAAGTATTCCAATGCATATTTGCAACAGTTGAACGCGGGCGCGGAGAAGTTTTTATTCTTGTAACAGTCTACGATATAACTCTTAGAGTAGAATTACAGCAAAGACTGGCGGAAGAAGAAGCGAAAAGACAAGAAGAAATGCAGTCTGTTTTTGAGCTTATCAAAGTTGAACCGGATGTATTCAGCGATTTTATGCAGGACATGGAGCATGAACTTAGCGAGATAGATAAAGTATTCAAAAATGAAGGCTTATCTACACATGACGCGCTGGTAAAGGTTTATCAATCCGTTCATGCTATTAAGTCCAATGCATTTATACTTGGATTAAATGTTTTTGGAAATAAAGTACATGCCCTTGAATCAAAAATTAAAAAGTTACGCGAAATGCAAGGCGATGTTCCGTTTGCAGAAATGCTGACCCTAACTATGGAAATAGAAAAAATCACCAAAGAAAAAGAAGGGTTCAGTGATATTATCGAAAAACTTCAATCTTATGCCGGAGGCAGTAAAGCCAGTAGCGGCGGCGAGAGACAAAATGTCAAAGTACTGCTTGAATCTCTCTTAAAAACCACAAACAGAGTCGCCGAAGATTTGGGAAAACATATTAAATTTGTCGCAAACGAAATTGATCAAGAAGCGATCGAAAAAGGTCCAAGGCGGGTTATTAAAGAAATACTTATGCAAGTTATCCGTAATTCCGCCGTACATGGAATAGAAGAGCCGGATGTAAGAAAGGAAAAGGGCAAAAACGAAACAGGCATTGTTAAACTTTCGATCAAGATGACAGAAGATCATAAAAATATTCATATTAAACTTACTGATGACGGAAGGGGTCTTGATTACAAGAAGATAGCTCAAAGAGCCGTAGAGCGTAAGTTGATAACAAAAGAAGAGGCGAAGAATCAGGACATGCTTATAAAAGCAATATTCTCTCCCGGCTTTAGCACCGCAGATACTGAAGGCATTCACGGCGGAAGGGGCATCGGCTTAAATTTGGTACGCGACAGGGTAAAAGAAGTAAAAGGCTCTGTCAAGATAAAATCCGAAGCTGACAAGGGAACATTGTTCTTTTTCTCAATTCCGATTCAGCCTCCGGCTCCGCCTCCGCAGAAAGCTCCGGTTGCACAAAAAGCATAAATTATTTTTTTGAAAGCCCAGCTCCTATCGCTGTTGTGTATTCGGCATATTCAGGATAGACAAATTCAATTCCGTACATTTCTGTAATTGCTGATAACACTTTCTGCCCTATCGGATTTTTACTGCCGTTGCCCGTAACAATAACACGTTCGTAGTTTCTTGCCCTTGCCGCAAAGACAGAAAGAACCCCTATTACCTGATACACCATGTTAATAATTCCAAGCGCAATATCCCCGGAAGTTGCCGTGTCGAGCATTTTACCAAAATTGGAGGCGGTACTTTCTCCGCTTAAAAAACTGATGCTTGTGTCGGTAATATCGCCGAGTAAAAGATCAATCTGGTTTAACTTTCCTGTCATTGCGAGTTTCATAATATCGTGGAATTCAGCGATTGGTAAAAGTTTTTTTGCAAGCCCAAGTATAGTACCGCCTCCGACACCGGAGCCGCCAAAGTGAGAAATCCCGTTGTCTCCCGATTCGATTATGACAGTCCCCGTCCCGATATTGGTAATTATTATATTGTTCATACCGGAAAGAAACATTCCGCCAATACCGATCGCTTCGATTTCGTTTACCCTGCCTGTGGGAATGCCAAAAATATCATTATTTATTTTTGACGCTCCGGCTCCTGTTATCGCTATTCTTTCTACAGCGTTAATTTTAATGTTATTTTCAAGGAGTATTTTTCCAAAAGCTCCGGTAGCCGCTGTAACAGCATCTGACGCCTTTGTTTTGATCATTCGGGTAACTTTTCCGTCCTCAATAGAAACGACCTTTGTCGTGGTACTGCCAATATCAATTCCTATTATCAAAACCTTCTCCTGTAACCGGCTTTCGCCAATTACACGCATTATACTTTATTTATCAGTGTTTTTTCAAGGACTTTAACAGTAAAAATTGCATAAATACCTATGAGGGTTTATATTTCTTTGGTTATGGTTTAACATGGAATCTATATAAATTATTATGTGCAATTTGCTATAAAATATACGAAAAATATGGATGGATAAATTAATAAATGCCGTTATTAGAATATTATTTGTGTATTTAATAGTAAATGGCATTTCTTATTTTCTGAGATCATTTTTGGATATTAAAAGAAATGCACTTCATGAATCTGAAATAATCGAATGGATTATTTCTTTTAGTTTTTTCATGTTGTTCTCAAGAGGTATTAAACCCTCGCCACGAATAACATAAGTTTCAAGATTAGGATATTAATGCGATTTTAAAAAAATAAGAAAAATTGGAATAAGGCTGTTGGAAAAGTTCTTGATACGCCTATAGGCGGCGAAAAAGGCAACTATTCTATGCCATCCGGTTATTATATGCCGAAACATCAAAGTCAAGAAATCCGCAATTCAGGGCGTTGACAAATTCATCAAAAATGTCAGAAAAACCTCTTGTTTTTTGACCGCCTAAAAGGGTATTATTCGTGTATGAATGTAATAGTTTTGGTAAAACAGGTTCCCGATACCCAGAATGTGGGTGGCGACGCGATGACGCCGGAGGGTACTGTGAACCGCGCCGCTCTGCCGGCGATTTTTAACCCCGAAGATTTGTACGCTCTGGAAGCGGCATTGCAAATTAAGGACGAAAATCCGGGGACAAAAGTGAATGTGGTAACTATGGGTCCCCCGGCGGCGTCTGCGGTACTCAAGGAGTGCCTCTACCGTGGTGCGGATTTTACCGCGCTTGTGTCCGACCGGGGTTTTGCCGGTGCTGATACCCTCGCCACCTCTTATGCGCTCAAATGCGCGATTGAAAAAATCGGCGCGTTCGACCTCGTGCTGTGCGGACGGCAGGCGATTGACGGCGACACCGCGCAAGTCGGTCCTCAGACAGCGGAGAAACTGAGTATCAATCAGATCACCTGCGTTTCAAATATCGAAAAACTTGACCCGGCAAAAAAAGAAATTACCGCGACCCGTTCTATAGAAGGGGGCTGGGAGAAAGTAAAGGCAAAGTTTCCCGTTCTGGTTACTTTTACCGAAGAAGGTGAAACGCCAAGACCGGCATCGGCTATTAAAACAATGACATTTAAGAAAGCGGCTCCTGTAGCAGGGGACGGTGGTCCTATGGCGTTATGGGATATTCCGGCGATAAAAGCCGATCCGGTACAGTGCGGTCTTTCCGGCTCTCCGACTAAGGTGAAAAAAATTGATTCTGTCGTGCTGACCGCCGCGGACATCAAGTACATTGAGCCTAACGAAGCCGGTATCAACGAACTAATCCACGGTCTTATCGCCGATCATACTTTTGGATAAAGGAATTTAACATGAGCGAAAATAGTGTAATGGTATATATTCAGCAAAACGAGGGAAAGGCGGCAGACGTGAGTCTGGAGCTTGTTTCCAAAGCCCGCGAGCTTGCCGACAAATTGGGAGCGGAAGTGAGCGCCGCGATTTTTGGCGAAAAAGTATCGGGGGAAGTTTCGCGGCTTGCGAGTCTTGGCGCGGACAAGGTTTATCTTGTAGAAGATTCCCGTCTTAAATACTACACCCCGGTTCCATACAGCAAGCTGATGATTCAAACAGTCAGCGAAAAAAAGCCGCAGATCGTTTTGTACGGCGCGACCACAGAAGGACGCGATCTTGCTCCCCGTGTTGCGTCGCACTTAAAAGTGGGACTCACCGCGGACTGTACGGATTTACAAATAGGGGATCACACGCAAAAAGATACGGAATACAAAAACATTTTATACCAGATACGACCTGCCTTCGGCGGCAACATAATTGCCACCATTGTCAGCCCGGAAAAAAAGCCGCAAATGGCAACCGTCCGCGAGGGCGTTATGCGCATGGCTCAGCCGTCCCCTTCACGCAAGGCGGAAACGATAAAAATAAAAGCCAATTTTAGCAAGGATGATTTCCCAAGCGAAATAATCGATCGTGTTTTGCAAGCGAAAAGTGTCAATTTGAAAGGGGCGCAGATAATCGTAGCCGGAGGCATGGGCGTTGGGAGTAAAGACAACTTCGCACTCATCCGCGAACTTGCCCAAACACTTGGCGCGGAAGTGGGAGCGTCCCGCGCCGCGGTGGATCAGGGTTTTATCGGCAAAGAACATCAGGTGGGGCAGACGGGAACCACAGTGCGACCCAAATTGTACATCGCCTGCGGCATTTCAGGTGCGATTCAGCATAGGGCAGGGATGGACAGCTCAAGCAGAATTATCGCGATTAACAGCGATGCGGAAGCGCCGATTTTCGGCATTGCCCATTACGGTATTGTGGGAGACCTAAACGAAGTAATACCGAAAATGATTAAAGCATATAAGGCAAGGGTATAATATGGAAAATTTTTTAACTGATAACGAAGATATTTTATTCCATCTGGATCATCTTGATCTTGACAGGATCATTAAATTCAAAGAAGACAATTTTGAACAGGCAAAGCAGTTCGCCCATGCCCCCACAGACGCGGAGGACGCGAAAGATTCATACCGCAGGGTGCTTTCTATTGTCGGAGAAATCGCGGGCGGACACATGGCTCCTAACGCTCCGGCGGTCGATGAAAGCGGTCCCACTTTGGCGAATAATCAGGTTACCTTTCATCCTGCGACAAAAAAAGCGCTGGATATGTTTGCGAAAGCTGACATGATGGGCTTTGTCATTCCACGGCGTTACGGCGGTCTTAATATGCCCAACACGATACTCACAATTGCCGCAGATATACTTTCCCGCGCGGACGGTTCATTCCTCAATCTGGGACTCCAGCAGGACAATGCCGGAACCATAAACAAGTTTGCTTCGGAAGAACAGAAACAATTTTATCTACCCAAACTCTGTTCCGGCGAATGGGATTCCGCGATGGTTCTCACCGAGCCGGACGCTGGAAGCGATCTTCCATCTGTAAACCTTAAAGCAACTTTAGCTGCGGACGGTAAATGGTATCTTAACGGCGTTAAAAGATTTATTACTAACGGCTGCGGCACTATCGGACTGGTTCTCGCCCGAAGCGAGGAAAAAGGCAAAGACGCGCGCGGACTTTCGTTCTTCCTTTACAA
>JAIRUQ010000108.1 GCA_031254315.1 Treponema sp. | reverse complement strand
GTTTGCCTACATAAAGGAACAGGAATAACATGGATCTGTATAAAAAGTTTTTACCTTTGGCAAGTATCGTTGCCGCCCTGTTAATACATCTGCTCGTTCCCGACAGCCCCAAGTATATGCAGAAGCCCCTGCCGTATTTCACTTTTGCGTTAATAGCCGGGGGGGTTATCACCGCATTGTGTATAATAGTATCCTTTTTTAAAAAGGATTTCAACCAAAAATATACACATAAATCGCTGTTTATTGCGGTGGCGATACTGGTTTTAAATGTGTACAACATTGTAACATTAAAATTATTGCTTATTCCCGCTATATATTTTCCCTGCCCCGACAGAATATTGCGGGTATTTGTCAACGACAGGATGTTTTTATTAAAATGCCTTGCTCATTCGGCACGTTTGCTTTTTTCCGGTTTTAGTTTGGGGCTTATCGTCGGGTTGGCTACGGGAATATCGGTAGGCTGGAGCAAGCGGTGGAGTTACTGGATAACCCCGCTGATAAGGATTATCGGACCTATACCGTCAACAGCATGGATACCCGTCGCGCTGGTTGTTTTTACCAGCTCCATGCAGGCAAGCATATTTCTGATAGCCCTTGCGGTATGGTTTCCGACTACGGTGCTTACCAGTTCGGGCATATCAAACGTAAAAAATTCCTATTTTGAAGTGGCGAGCACGTTGGGGGCAAACACCGTACAAAAAATATTCAAAATAGCGTTACCCGACGCAATGCCGAGTATTTTTATCGGGGTATTTAACGGAACCTGTGCGTCATTTTTAACACTGATGACTGCGGAAATGTTAGGTGTAAAGTTCGGGATTGGGTGGTATATAAACTGGCAGCGCGAGGTATTGGCGTATGCCAATGTATATGCCGGGCTTATAACAATCGCCGTAAGTTTTTCGCTCATTATTACCGTTTTGTTTAAGTTCCGAGACAGGGTATTGGGCTGGCAGAAAGGGGTCATCAAATGGTAGGAATGATTCGGGCCGAAGGTCTAAAAAAAACATTTGTCCAAACCAACGGACAGCCGATAACCGTATTAAACAACGTAAACGCCGAAATAAAGGCGGGCGAGTTTGTATCCCTTATCGGGCCGTCCGGTTGCGGAAAGTCTACATTCCTGCGGGCGGTAGCCGGGCTTGGCTTACCCGATGAAGGGCGGATAATACTTGACGGTAATGTAATCGACAAACCCGGCTATGACAGGGGGCTTGTTTTTCAAGACCCGACCCTTTTCCCTTGGCTTACCATACGTGAAAATATTGCCTTCGGGCTTAAAACACGAAAGATTTACAAAGAGAAAAAGGATGACGTATCACACTTTATAAAACTGGTAGGGCTTGAGGGTTTTGAAAAATCATATCCTTATCAGTTATCGGGGGGCATGGCGCAAAGGGCCGCACTTGCAAGGGCGTTGGTGAACCACCCGAAAGTGCTGTTACTTGACGAACCTTTCGGTGCACTTGATGCGTTTACCCGTATGAATATGCAGGACGAGCTTATCAAAATATGGAAGGAACGAGGCACGACAACGATAATGGTAACGCATGATGTTGACGAGGCGATATACCTCAGCGACAGAATATTTGTCATGTCGGCGCGTCCTGCAAAAATCGAGAGCGTAATTGAAGTGGAGATGAGCCGTCCGCGCGGGCGTGATATGCCGGCTTTCCTGCAGTTACGCGCAAAGATTCTCAAGATTCTGGATTTCGCGGGTAAAACCGAAGAGATACAATACTATTTATAAGGAGATTTGTTATGAAGAAACAAATTCTGTCGGCAGTTTTAATTCTGTCATTTTTAACAGCTGGTTTTTTATCTTGCAAGAAAGATGAAAAGGTCGTCCTCAAAGTCGGATACGGCGGAAGCTTGTGCGAAGCCGCTTTGCATTTAGCGTATGAAAGGGGCTATTTTGCGGAAGAAGGTTTGGAAGTTGAACTTATCAAACTGGCTTCAGGAGCAGGGTTTGACGCGATTACCGCCGGGCAGGTTGATGCGACATTTAACCTTATGGCGGCTATGGTTCAGCCTTTGGCAAACGGGCTTCCGGCAAAAATTACTACCGGATTGCATACCGGATGCGATAAAGTTCTTGTAAAAGCGGATTCAGGCATAACAAGACCGCAGGATTTAAGAGGCAAAAAAGTAGGCATACCGAGTATGACAGGAAGCCCGACTGTGTACACGAAACGCGTGCTTGCGGATCATGGGGTTAATATAAGCGCGGGAAACGCAGAAGTTGAGTTTATTTTGTATAACGTTACAGACCTGCCCCTCGTGCTTGCGAACGGTTCTGTGGACGCTATAGCGATGAACGATCCCACCGCTACAATTGCGGCTAACGAATATGGATATGTTGTACTGCTTGATTCAGCAATAGACGAACCTTATAAGGATCAATACTGTTGTGTCGCTTATGTGAGCGATAGAATCCTCGCCAGAAACAGAGACCTTGCGGTAAAATATACTCGCGCTATGCAGAGGGCAGGGGAGTATGTACAGGGACATCAGGACGAAGCCGCGCGCATACAGCTTGAAAACAACTGGGTGGCAGGCGATCTCGAAGTAAATGCTCAAGTTTTGAAAACTTTTTACTATATACCTTCAGTCAGCAGGGCTTATGAAACTTTCGGGATTATGGCGGCGGAGTTGCAGGCAATAGGAATGTTAGACAAGGATGTTGATGTTGAAACGTTACGCAGGAACAGCTTTGTATTTTTAGAAGGGCTTGAAGATGCCTACAGATAATGACGGCGTATACCGCATTGCGATAGCAAGTACGGACGGAAAAGTAGTCAACGAACATTTCGGCAGGGCTGGATTTTTTTACATAGCCGAAATAAAGAGCGACGGCAGTTTTTCCGTTACTTGCAAACGTGAGGTAACGCCGTTATGCGACAGCGGTGAACATACCGAAGAGGGCATTTTAACAAAGGTAAAAGAGCTAAGTGATTGTACAGCCGTGCTTGTGGCTAAAATCGGCAATCCGGTAGAAAGGGCGTTTGAAATAAACGGGATATCTGTTTTTGAACAGCCCGATTTTATTGAAGATGCCCTTGTTAAGTTGGCAAAGTATTACACGAGTAAAATAAAACATGAGGAGAAAAAAGAATGAAAACAAAACAGATAGCGATATACGGAAAAGGGGGAATAGGCAAATCGACAACAACATCGAATTTGTCAGCCGCTCTTTCCAAGTACGGGTACAAGGTAATGCAGTTTGGATGCGATCCAAAAAGCGATTCAACCAATACGCTGAGGGACGGCAAATATATACCGACCGTTCTTGACACGTTACGTGAAAAAAATGCGGTGAATGCGCATGACGTAATATTCGATGGTTTTAACGGAGTGTACTGCGTTGAAGCGGGAGGTCCCGCTCCCGGAGTGGGATGCGCAGGACGCGGAATAATAACGGCGGTGGAACTATTCAAACAACAGCGTATTTTCGAGGAGTTAGAACTTGATTACGTTATATATGATGTTTTGGGAGACGTTGTATGCGGAGGCTTTGCCGTCCCGATACGCGAAGGAATAGCGGAACACGTTTTTACAGTTTCGTCCGCCGACTTCATGGCGATATATGCGGCTAACAATTTGTTCAAAGGGATAAAAAAGTATTCCAATTCAGGCGGTGCGCTTCTTGGAGGCGTTATTGCAAACTCGATGAACGCGCCTTATGCCAAAGAAATTATCGATGATTTTGTCGGAAAAACGCATACTCAGGTTGTAGAGTACATACCGCGTTCAGTTACGGTAACACAGTGCGAACTGCAGGGCAAAACGACAATAGAAGCGGCTCCCGATTCTGCGCAGGCAAAAGTGTATATGAGCCTCGCTAAAAAAATAGCGGAGCATACCGAATCAAAGACGCCCTCTCCTCTTGAGGTTCAGGAACTCAGGGATTGGGCGTCAAAGTGGGGCGATTATTTATTGAGCTTGGAGACAGGAACTGTCCGCGAAGAACTTTCAACTAACATATAGGAGGATTTTATGGAAGAAATTTTAAAATTTCTGCAAGACAGTGAGGTATTTTACCTTGCAACTGTTGAATCGGATCAACCCAGGGTACGCCCTATGGGTTTTGTAATGGTCTACGATGGGAAACTCTGCTTCTGCACCAGCAACAAAAAAGATATGTTCAGGCAGATGAAAAACAACCCGAAAGTAGAAGTTTGTGCCTCAAAAGACGGTAAATGGCTACGGATTTCCGGCAAAGTGGTTTTTAATCCCGATAAAGCCGCAAAAGAAAAGGCATTGGAAGTTAGACCAAACCTGAAAAACAAATACTCTGTGAACGACGATATTTTTGAGATTTTTCATTTTGAGTCAGCTACCGCTGTTTTCAGCGATATGCAGGGCGGAAGAAAAGAGGTGAAGATATAAAGGGATATAATGTTATGATAAAACGAAAACTTGACACCGCTACTTTGTCTCTCGCCAACCTCAAGGCGAAACCTGTTCGCACCACATGTTTAGCGCTTGTGGCGGCTGTTCTTGCTTTCGCTCTTTTTGGCGGCTCTATCATCGCGCTTAATTTGCGACAAGGATTAAACGTTATGACAAAACGCTTCGGGGCGGATTTGATGGTTGTTCCCCAAGGCGCGGCGGAAAAAGCGCAAGATACGATTCTCAATGGGAAGACGGGATATTATTATTTTGATGCGAGCATTATCAACACTATTGAATGTATTGATGGCGTAGCCTGCGCTTCGCCCCAGTTTTTCCTAACTTCGCTTTTAACCGACTGCTGTGATGCCGCAGTTCAGCTTATCGCTTACGATCCGAAAACCGATTTTGTTGTCCAGCCGTGGATAACTGAGAAACACAATGAAACAGTGGCGGATGGGCAGGTAGTAGCGGGAAGCAGGATAACTCTGCGCCCGAACGGAACAATCAAATTGTACAACCGTGAATATCCGGTAGCGGCTCAGCTTTCGCCAAGCGCGAGCGGTTTTGACACGTCAATTTTTATGACGATGAATACCATGCGCCTGCTTATTGATACCGCCCATGCAGAAAAATACGGTTTTATAGCAGATAACTACGGCGACAATATAATTTCCGCAGTACTCATTCAAGCCAGTTCTTCAAAAAAACCTTCTTTAATAGAGGCTGACCTGCGCCGGAGAGTTGAGGGCATTGATGTTCTGGTTTCGCAGGGGATTTTTTCCGGCATAGCACAGTCAATTTCCGGTTTTGAAAACTACATTCGTGGTTTTTCAGTAATCATTTGGGCTATGGCGATCATTGTGCTGGCGGCGGTTTTTTCAGGAAACATTCACGAACGGAAAAAAGAATTCGCCCTTCTGCGTATTTTAGGAGCGACACGGAAAAAATTAGTCGCCATTGTATTAAGCGAATCCGCTGTTGCGGTATTTGCAGGAAGCATAGCCGGAATTGTCCTTGCAAGCCTAACCGTTTTTCCGTTCAGTACCTATATAGGAGAACGGCTCGCTTTGCCATATCTTGACATACCGTTTCTTTCTATTGTGTTACTCGCCATTGTAACAATTGCCATTTCCGTATTGGCAGGTCCGCTTTCCTCGCTCTATTCTGCGCTGAAAATCAGCAGGGCGGAAACATACTTTACCATGAGGGAGGGCGAATAGATGAGTCTGCTTGAATTACAAAGTCTTACAAAAGAATACAGCAGAGGAAGCCGTGCCTTCAACGCGGTAAACTCCGTTACTCTCTCGGTGGAAGCCGGGGATTACATCAATATAATCGGGAGGTCAGGAAGCGGGAAAAGCACCTTGCTCAATATGGGCGCAGGACTGCTTACTCCTACCGAAGGAACAGTTTCTTTTGACGGGCGCGACATCTACCGTTTGAGCGACAAAGAAATCTCGTTTTTGCGTAACGCGAAAATCGGCTATGTTCCCCAGGGGCAGAGCCTGCTTTCCAATTTTACCGTTTTGGAAAACGTGTGTATTCCGTGGTTTTTATTTCCCAGACGGGGAGACCCTTATGAACACGCCCTTGTCCTGCTGGAAAAAACCGGCATTAGCCATTTAGCGGCTTCATACCCCAAGGAACTTTCAGGCGGGGAACTCAGGCGTGCGGCGATTGTGCGCGCCCTTATCAACAGTCCTTCATTGCTCATCGCCGATGAGCCGACAAGCGATCTTGACACAGAGACCACGGCGGAGATTATGAAGCTTTTCAATGACATTGCGCATAACGGAACGGCAGTACTGGTTGTTACCCATGAAATTGACACGCTGAGTTATGGGAATAAGACATATTCAATGAACGCCGGAAATATGACACTGCTTCCCCTTCAAATTGAAAGAAGGAGTTATTTATTAAAAACAGAATCATTACGGGAAGCCTGACAATTATTGCAGGTTTATTAATCGCATTGGGACCTCAATTCCTGTTCAAAGTCTGCGAGCCGATGGGAGAGCATTTTATGAAATGCTATTGGTCAGGGCAGGCGGAGATCGGCATTGGGGCGCTAATCGCCGCTTTGGGCATTGCACTGCTCATTTTTGCATCCGCTAAAACACGGTTAGGGCTTACTATCGGAATTTTTCTTTCCGGCATGCTTGCCCTGCTAATCCCCAATGTGCTTATCGGTGGGTGCGCTATGCATGACATGGTCTGCCGTAAAATTGCTTTTCCGTCGATTACAGTTATCAGCATTTTATTGTTAATCGGCATGGCGTTTAATGCTGTCTATCTTGCCAGGAAAAAAGGATATGAAGACTGAAGTTTTTATAGGATATATAGGAGGAAAAAATGAAAGTAGTATTGGTAAACGGAAGCCCCAACGCAAACGGATGCACATTTACGGGTCTTAGCATCATTAAAGAGCAGTTAGCTGAAAACGGAGTTGATTCTGTAATTTTTCAGGTGGGGAAAAATCCGGTTATAGGATGTGTCTCTTGCAGGAGCTGTAAACAGCCCGGCAAGACCGGAAAATGCGCCTTTGACAACGACATGGTAAATACGGTAGGCGATGCTTTAAGGGAGGCGGACGGTATTATACTTGGCTCCCCCGTGCATTATGCTTCCGCTTCAGGAGCGGCGACATCATTTTTTGACCGCTTGTTTTACAGCCTTGAACCTGCGGCAAAAAGGTTAAAATTCGGCGCGTGTATCGCGAGTTGCAGGAGAGCCGGCTCTGTTACAACGTTTGATCAATTAAACAAATATTTTACCATTTCGCAGATGCCTGTTGTGTCGTCCTGCTATTGGAATACAATTCACGGCTTTACTCCCGAGGACGTATATGCCGACGAAGAGGGCGTTCGTACAATGAAGATATTAGCCAACAATATGGCGTATTTAATTAAGTGCAAATGTCAGAGTAATATTGAGCCGCCTCAAGAGCCGCCCGCTGTTATGACAAATTTTGTCCGTTAGATAAGACGATTGAAAAGGTCAACGAATTACACGAATAGAACGAATAAGGACGGATAAAGATAAATTTTTCATTCCCTATTCGTGTAATTCGTTTCATTCGTATCAATTCGTTGAAATTCTTCCTTCCTGCTTAAAATAAAGTTTGACAAAATTATGGTTTTATTGTAAAATAAGAAATATCAGGGGGAATGATGTTTTTTCTTATTACCGAATATAAAAATAGAATAAGTAAAATAAAATATGTTAAAATATTATACATTTTTGTTTTAATCGTGTTGATGCCAATGTATGTATATTCCCAAGATTTTTCTGTTGGGGAGATTGATGAAAGCAGATTTGAATATGCCGGTCAAAATTGGCAAGATGCTGACAGAGGGATATTATTAAATGGAGCAGAAAGAATAGATGATGATACCATTGTGGTAAGATTGTTTGAGAATCAAGAGTCAAATAGGCGAATATATTATACCGGAGCTAATTACAGAGGGAGAGGTGTATTTGGGGTTGATAATAACGGAGTAAGGAACATAATACTGGAAACAGGCATACGCTATGGTCCCGCGATTTTCTGGCACGGAGGAAATATAGCGGAAATTATTATTCCTACAGGTTCACCGTTTACACATTCATTTTTTTATGATTTTGAAGATAATAGATTGTCTTCAAGTTATTATTTTCCGATGTATTATGATATTGATAATAAAGTTATTTTAGTTTGGGGCGATGAGGACTTAGAACTATACGACATTAAGACAGATGAATTATTAAGAACATATTACGTAAGAAGGCGATTAGGATTAAGAACCTATGCGCCGTCTATACAGTATTATATTGATGGGTTGGATTCAAGGCTAATATTGTACTATAAAGATGATGAAGATAATCAGGGGGTGATGATTTTAGAAATACCTGCTCGTGCAACACCGTTTGCTATCGTGCCTCATAAGGTATGTATTAGCCCCATCTTTCTTAATAACCGCGTCCATTTTGCCATACCGTAATATACAAGTTTCTGCCATTTAAACGCCGCTTATCTTCAAATATATGCGTTTTCTTCTATAAAATACCTATATAATTTTATGGTTTGTCAAAATAAAAAATTTCCATTATTATTAATATCACAGTGCAGAAGCAAAGGCTTTTCAAATTCCTTATTCCCATTTTCTATCTTGCGGCTATGACGCTGGTGGTGTTCTATGCTTGGAACGAGCAGAAAATCATCAGACAGGACAGTGGAAGTCCCCTCTACAGAAACTTAATGGAAAGTTCCGCTTTCATAAGGCAGGGCTTTGATCCGGCGGAATTACGGGAAATTCCTTTTGATAATGATAAGTGGACAGGCTTCGAATCAACGCCCTTAAGGGTTAAAAATTCCCTTCTGCCGAATTTACCCAAGCGCCCTTTTTTATCGCCTAAAAAAATAGACGCACAGGAATACACTATTCTTATTCCGGTTGTATTGGACGATGAAACTTCGACATTCCTGGCTTTTAATCCTTCGGTAACCCCGGGAATTTTTCTTGCTTATATCGGAGAGAATTGGGAAATATTTTTTAATGGAATACCTGTCCGCTCGGAAATGCACTTGAACGAATCGGGACAAATTAATGAAAGGCGGACATGGCGGAGCGTTTATTTCCCCATAGACAGAACTTTTATTGTTTCGGGATTTAATATCCTCGCCCTGCGGGTAATAGGAGACCCTACCCACCTGATGACCGGGCTTTCGTATAACGCTCCCCACTATATGGAAGACTATAGCGTTATTGAACAGCGGCAAAATAAATTACCGCTAACACTCCTTTGCGGAATATTCGGCTTTACCGGTATTTATTATCTGGTCACCTTTCTTTTCCTCAGAAAAAAACTTGAGATTTTTAATCTCTACTATGGAATTTGCTCAAGTTTGCTTTGTATTTATATTGCTACCAGGCACGGTTTACTCAGACACCTGATTCCCAATTCAGAAATTACACTGAGCATGGAATTCGGCTCTTTAATGCTGTTGATGCCATTCTTTTTTATGTTTATTGAAAATATTGGCAGGGGAAGGGTTACAAAACCGACATGGATTTTTTTGGCGGTCAGCCTTTATTTTACTCTGACTCAAATTTTCTTTCCAGCTCAATACCGAGAAGATGTAATAGTAATATATAATATCTATACGATATTAATTCATTTTCCCTATGTTATCATTTACGATATAATTTATTTCTATTTATTTGACAAGAAGAGAATTAAAACAAATGATGATGTTTCGGGTAGGCTCATCATCAATATTATCGTTGGTACGCTTGCGGTTTATTTCTGCGCGGCTTTTGATATTCTTGACATTTTGTTTTTCCATTTTTCCTACAGTCTTTTCCCGTACAGTAACTTTGTTGTTCTAATAGGAATGAACTTCGCTCTGGCGAGCCGTTTCAGCGGAATGTACAAACAACTGGAACAGTCCCATGCC
>JAIRUQ010000021.1 GCA_031254315.1 Treponema sp. | reverse complement strand
CCAGTCGGCGCAAGCGCCTTTGTGGGTTTTTGTCTCCGCCACATTTTTTTGTGCCCGTGAAACCCTACGGGTTTCTTTTATCGGGCACAAAAAAACGTCATATACAACCGGAACGTTATATGCCATTTGTCCTAAAATTTTCGGAAAGTATTGACCGAATATTATATTGGCGGTATAATATAATAATAAGGAGAAAATAATGACAAATAGAAAGTTTTTACTGGGAATAATTCTTGTGGCGTTGGTATTTGGAATAACTTTAACTGGTTGTCCAACAGATACTGATCCTACATACACAGTGTGGACAGATACAATTACTTATTCTGAATTTACAAGTGCTTTTCAAACAACACTGAACGATGGATATTATGCTCGTTTGGAATTTACTGGATCACTGTGGAATCAGATTGCCCCATCTCTTACCAATGAAGGAAAATTTAATTGGACTGAAAGCCAGATTAAAAATTGGTTCATTGGGCGTGGTTTTGGAAATACCGAAGCTAACCGAGAAACCGCTTGGCTTTTGAGTATAAATCATGGCTTTTTAGCCAGTAGAACAGGATCGCTTGTATATATGATTCTGAAATAAAAATGAGTTAAAAGGAGAATTTAAATGGAAGCAAAAGAATTTAATTCATCTCAAAAAAAATTGATTGAAAAAGCGAGGAATGATCAAACTATTATGATGATTTGTCATCATGAATATGTAGGTGATTATGGTAAACTACCCCCTGAAGATTGGGAACCTTCTGATGAAGAAGTTTTTAGAGTTGCTGAAAGGGCTGGCTTTAATTGAAATAAAAAAAATTGTATTTTTTATACAAGATAAATTATTTTTTTGTATATTAGAAAATACAATGGTGTACGGACAAACGGCATATAACACACGGTATACGCTTCGCCGCCTTTCGGCGGCTCGGGTTCCGCAGAAATGCAGTCGGGCTTACGCCCTTTGTGCATTTCTGCTCCACCACATTTTTTTGTTTGCTAAAAATGCTACGCATTTTTCTTATCGCAAACAAAAAAACGTCGTATACCTTTTCGCGTTAAACGCAATACGCCCGTTTTTTGTTTTGGTTATTTTGGATATTGACAGAAATGAATAAATATGCAAATATTATCGTGTGCAAAAATATCGTCACTCGGTGCCGTCCTAGCACCGGGACTGGTACCCAAAAAAGATGTGGAAAGAATAGGTATAAAGAGTAAGAATCATGCGCCTTACGGCGCAGTTGGTAAAAAATCTCACTTGACAAATAGTGATTTGTTATTTATAATAGACATATGAAAATAGGAATTATATCATTAATTATCAGTTTTTTTATTGTAAATATAGCCTATGCGACTCCGCAAGAGACAGATGACCTTTTGTACAACGGGAAATATTATCCATTATTGCAATTTCCATTGGAGGGTTATTTTTATCAAAATCCCCATAAAAGGCCAATTATTGGTAAGGATTGGTCATCAACATGGCGTAGATATACAGCTTTATTTGAGATAAAAAATAAAAAATTCTATGTAACAAATATGAGTGATTTTGATTCAAAAAAACATCTAAAATGGTGGAACGGGATGTTAATTATACCTGATGGAGAATTAATGTTACCTGTTAGAGAAATAATTAAATTGTCTGGGCGGTACGAAACGTTAAAATATTATGATTATTATAAATTTATTGAGATAAAAAAAGGCAAAGTAAAAAATGAATACAGGCTAAATAACGACCAATATAGAAAATATGATGAAATAATTTTTTATTTATATTCTAAAACAGAGGCTTATAAAGAAATATATTCATGGAGACAAAATGAATATGAATTAAATACTGAAATATTACCAAATGAAATAGTTGAATATGTAAAAATAAATTATGAAGCAAATTCATGTTTTTTTGATTTTATTCCCGTAATATATTATAATTATTTATTATCAATTGAATTTATAGATGAATATGTAAAAAATCATCCTAAAAAAAAACCTAATAGGAAATTAATATTATTAATAATTGGTTTTATTGGAATAATTATTTTGCCGTGTGCCGTCCATGGCACACGGCTGTTGCAAAAGGCACACAATAATATTTGAAAATATTCAGTGTTACAAAAAACATAATTGGAAAATATTATAATTGTAAATAGGTGCGTACTGCGTTTAACACACGGTATACGCTTCGCCGCCTTACGGCGGCTCGGGCTACACAAACCACCAGTCGGGCGTGCGCTAAGGCGCTGGAACGCCCTTTGTGGCGGTTTGTTCCGCCACATTTTGCAAGCCCTGCAAACACTCCGTGTTTGCCTATTCGGGCTTGCAAAACGTCGTATACCTTTTTGCGTTAGGCAACATTTTTCGCACGAAATTGTCAGAAGAATATATTGACAAATGGAAATTTTTTATCTATAATAAACAAGACCATTCTAAAAGTGGTCATAAATAATTGGAGGGACAAAATGAAAAAGTTCTTTTGTTTACTGATTTTTACCCTTGTATCTTCATTGGCGTTTTCTGATGAATTGTATAAAGTCAAAGTTGATTTTGTCTTTGAATCGGAGCATACGATTACATTTCAATATGCAATACTTACCGATAAGGGTGAGTTTATTGAAATAACATTTAATTCCAATGGGGTTTATGAGCGTATAGATGTGATGAAGTATACAAAAGTTGGTAATAGATATATCATACCAACAAATATAGGTTTGACAATGGAACTGGAACGTGATGGAAATGATCTTGTTCTCAGAAGAACTGGTAAACGGTATGTCAGAATTACCGATGTAAATCTTCTGGGTATTTAAATTGAGGCGATGTCTCAAATAACAAATGGAAACTAAACAAGAAACTGGAAATTGAACTATTTGGAGGAATAAAATGAGGAAAGATTTTGAAGAATGTATCGAAGAAGCAAAAAAGGCTAAAAGAATTGTTACATTTTCTTTTAAAGGTGCAATTAAATTAATAGATCAAAATCTACTTGATAATGAAACGGTCAAGTATGTAATTGGTTGTAATATTGGTATATTCACAAAAAGTGAAGCATTAAATATACAGCCATTTAATTTTAAAAATAAAAAGGCTGGAATATTAATTATAACAACAAAAAGGATGCTTCACTGTTTCCAATTATTGTTCGATAATAAAATTGAACAAATAATGTTGGATGATATAAATAATATAGAATCCAAAGGCAACTTCCTTTCATCTGTCTTGCGTATTCAATCAATTACAAACATTATGGAGATTGATATTCGTGGTAATTTAGTAACAGAGGTTACAAAATTATTACATGATTTGAAAGACAACACACAAAATGTTATAACTCAAAATATCAACAATGTTTCACAAGCAGACGAATTGGCAAAATTTGAAAAATTATTTGATGATGGTGTTTTAACCGCTGAGGAATTTGAAAAGAAAAAGGCACAAATATTAGGTTTGTAAGAAAAAAATGTGAAGGCGAAAAACGTCGCCTAACACACGGTATACGCTTCGCCCCTTCGGGGCTCGGGCTACACAAACCGCCAGTTGGGCGTGCGCTGGGCGCTGGAACGCCCTTTGTGGCGGTTTGTTCCGCCACATTTTGCAAGCCCTGCAAACACTCCGTGTTTACCTATTCGGGCTTGCAAAACGTCGTATACCTTTTCGCGTTAGGCGACATACACTCAGAAACTATTGACAAAATGTAAAAAATATACTATTTTGAATAGAGAGGTGAAAAGATGAAATTATACTCAAATTCTAATGAAACCAGACTGGAAAACAGATTAAATGAAATATGTAAAGGCACCGATATTTATATTTCCGTAGCGTTTTTTTGGCATAGCGATTTTATTTTTAAATCACTTGATAATGGTTGCAATATTATGTTAATCGTACGATTGGATTTTGGAACAAGTCCTGATGAGTTATTAAAAATAATAAATTCCAATAATCCTAATATAAACATTCGTTATTATTCTTGTAAAACATTTCATCCAAAATTATACATAATTGATAATACTTGTGCAATTATTGGTTCTTCAAACTTAACCCATAAAGGTTTATTTTATAACCTAGAATTAAATATTGAAATAGAAAAAGAAAATCCGATATTTGATGATATAAAATCAGAATTTTATTATGAATGGGAAAATGCGGGAGTTCTTACAAAAGAAAAAGTGTTAGAGTTCAAGGAGATATATGATCAAAATAAAGGAAGATTACTCGATTCCCAAAGATTATTTTTTTCAAAAATGGGTGAAGTATTAACTCCAAATATAACAAATGATAATAATAAAGATATATCGAAAGAAATTATCGAAAATTTCCGAAAGAAATATCAGTTATATATTTCTGCTGTAAACAAATTAATAAATATCTATACTTCTGTTTCTGGCGAAAGAAAATATAGCGAAAAAGTTCCTCTTCGTATGGAAATCGATAGATTTTTGTCTTGGATTAAAGATTCGCAATATACCGGGGAAGAATATAAGGGGAGGCTTGTTTTAAATGAAAAACAAATTATTGCCGAAATAATACCACTAAAAAAAGAATTCATAGATTTTAAAGGAAATAAATATTACGATAATACGGAAGAATATTTTTTAAAGTTAAATGAAAATCTTGGTTCAGAAGAGAAAATAAAAAATCAATCAATGAATAATCTCGTTGAATCGCTTTTATTGATAAATGCTTTTCATGATCAATTAAGGTTTTATGAAGGTGGTTTAGAACTAATGGAAAAAGAATTTTTAACAAAAAACGATCATGATAAAATACGAAATACATTAATCTATATTTTATATGGTAAAGGTGATTATGTAAAACGGATTTTCAATTCAATTTACGATCCTAAATATAAATTACAAGTATTTGGTGAAAATTCCATAAAAGAGTTATTTGGCAATATCAATAATGAAAACATACCAACTTGTAATGGAAGGATGCAAAGAAGTATGCAATGGCTTGGATTTGGAAATTTGTAAGAGGTAGTGATTTCTTCTAGGGGGTTTATTTTTCTCCTATTCCACGTTATAATCACTATAATTAAGGAGTGATCAAATGCCGCACATAGTCATTAAAACAATCGCCGGGCCATCGGAACAACAGCTTCTGGATGCCGCAAAACAAATCAGCGCCATTGTAAACAAGACGTTGGGGAAACCGGAAAAGTATATTTCGGTATCGGTCGAAGAATACTCTTTTGGCGAGTGGGAAGGCGTTTATAATGAGTACATAAAAGGCAAGGACAATGTGCTTGTAAAACCGGGTTATTCAGACCCGAAAACTTTTGAGTGAGAATGTCAGGGATTGGGTGTTCCTCTCGAATTTACCCTTGACACAACTATGAAAATAACTTATTCTTACAATATGAAGTGATTGTAGAACGCAATCACGTTAATCAAAAGAAAGTTCGATCGGTGAAGTGATTGTAGGGCGCAATCACGTTAATCAAAAAAAAGCCCTATTTTTAACGCCCCAGTTGTGGGGCTTTTTTATAGGTTAACCATGGAATTCCACCGTTTGAACGCCGCTTTTTATGCACAATTTGGTCAGTGCGAGGAAATTCTCACAAAGGAAGACAGACCCTACTATGTTCTGCTTCTGGAAATGGATGACCTTACCTTTGCAATTCCTCTTCGTTCTCATATTACACACTCCTATTGCTTCATTGCCGACAACTCCGCCGGGCAAAACAGCGGTCTTGACTACTCAAAAGCGGTAGTAATTTCTGATACAGCCAAATACATTAACCCAACTCCGGTAACAATCCGCCGGCATGAATACAATGTCTATAAACAGAAGGAATACCTTATCAAAAAGCAATTTTCCTCTTTTGTGGCTTCGTATAAAAAAGAAATCCGCCGCCGCCAAGAAAACCCGGCGCTTCCAATCTCCTCAATTTGCCGTTTTGCTTCCCTAAAATATTTTCACCATGAACTTGGTCTTTAGAAAGATGATAATCAAAGTGAATCTAATATGTCTCGAATAATCTTGTCATGTTAATTATCCACCAATATCCCCATTTTCCTATCGCCAAACACTGGAAAAAAAATCCAATATACGCAATAATTTCTTCATGAAGTTCGATATAATTTTAGCGGGAGTCGGGGGACAGGGAGTGCTTTCTGTCGCTTCTATTATCGCCCATGCGGCTATGAGCGAAGGGCTAGAGGTGCGTCAGAGCGAAGTGCATGGCATGGCGCAGAGGGGCGGCGCGGTTTTGGCTCACATGCGTATCGCGGACGGAAAAATAGCGGGCGACCTCGTGCCTAAAGGCGGCGCGGATTTGATCATTTCGATGGAGCCGCTGGAGAGTCTTCGATATGTTTCATATCTAAAACCAAACGGTATTCTTGTTACCGCCGCGGAACCTTTTAACAACATAACCGACTATCCCGATATCAATAAGATTCATTCTTCCATAAAGAGCCTTCCAAAATGGCGGATTGTTCAGTCCGCGGTTCTCGCTAAAGAAGCAGGGCTTTCAAAAGCTGTAAATACAGTCATGGTCGGATCGGCTGAACGCTTTCTGCCCATCAAAGCTCAGAGCCTGGAGAAAACAATTACCGAAGCGTTTTCAAAAAAAGATACGGCGGTCGTTCAGTTAAACATAAAAGCTTTTAGACTGGGACAAGACGCGGTAAAAGAGCAATAACAATGGACTTTCAATATTGGGCTGTACAAATAGAGAAAATGCCCAGAAGCGAACTTGAAACCCTTCAGTTGCAAAAGCTAAAGGCGCAGGTTGATTTAGCTTTGCGCACTCCATTTTATAAAGAGCGGCTTACAAAAATCGGGATTAAAAGTAAAGATGATATAAAAACTCTTGATGACCTTAACAGAATTCCTTTTACATCGAAAAATGACCTTAGGGACGGTTTCCCGTACGGTTTTCTGGCTATTCCAAAAGAAGAAGTTGTAAGACTGCACGCTTCAAGCGGCACTACAGGAACGCCTACAACAATTTATTTTAGCCGTGATGATATAAAACGATGGGCGGATTATATGGCTCGCTGTATTTACAGTACCGGATGCGATAAAAACGACGTGTTTCAGAATATGATAACCTACGGTCTTTTTACAGGCGGTCTTGGCTTTCATCAGGGCGGCGAAGAGGTAGGGATGCTTGTAATTCCGGCGGGAGCAGGCAACACCGCCCGTCAGTTCAAAATGATGCAGGATTACGGGACAACTGTGTTACACGCAACGCCAAGTTTTTTGCTTCACCTTGAAACAAAAATGAGAGAAGCCGGGGTTTCAAGAGAAAGCCTTTCCATAAAACGCGCATTCGCCGGAGCAGAGCCTTACTCTGAGGACACAAGACTGCGCATTGAAGCGTTGTTAAAAGTCGATGTTTACAATTCTTACGGTCTTTCAGAAATGAACGGTCCGGGAGTAGCCTTTGAATGTCAATGCAAGGACGGGCTTCATATCTGGGAGGACGGTTACATCGCGGAAATTGTCGACCCCAACACTCTACAGCCTGTTAAAGAAGGAGAGATTGGCGAATTAGTTCTTACAATTCTTTGCCGTGAGGCGACACCGTTACTACGCTACCGCACGCGCGATCTCACTTCTTTTTACACAGAGCCGTGCAAGTGCGGCAGAACTCATCGCCGTCTTCACAGGATAACAGGGCGCAGTGATGATATGCTCATCATTAACGGTGTAAATGTTTTCCCAAGCCAGATTGAAGAAGTAATCATGGGAATGAAAGAAGTCGGCAACAACTATTTAATCATTGTTGAAAAAGACGGCGCACTTGACAAGCTCACTGTAAAGACCGAAGTAATCTCGGACATTTTCATGGATGACACACGCCCATTAAACGCTCTCAAAGAAAAAATCAAAGAGACTTTGCAGGCGTCAATTTCAATCAGCCCCAAAGTTGAGCTTCATGAAAGCGGCAGTCTGCCAATTTCTGAAGGAAAAGCGGTAAGAGTACAGGATAAAAGACCGAAGGATGTATAGCGCCCTATAGGTGTTTACCCTTTCTTTAATATAATACAATTTACCTATATCGAAATTTACTTATCTATGCGACAATTATTTAATTGTTAATTTATGCATAAATTACGACAAATGACTAAAGTGAAATATGTTATCGTATAATTTAAAGGAGAGTGAATGAAACGAGTTTTCATTTTGTGTTTGTCGCTATTTATCGCAGGGCATTTGTTCGCCTTTGACAATTTAAATCTTGGAATTGGCGCAGAGATCAATTCCAATACACGCGAAGGAATTGCGGCAGGCGGAGTTTTATTTTTTTGCGCTGAAATTAATCAACAGTTTTCTGCCGGAGGAAAATTCACTTTTAGTCACAACTTCGATACAGTCATCACGCTTGAGCCGCAAGCTCTATTCCGTTATTATCTGCCGCTTGGAATCGAAGGTCTATTTGTGCAAGCGGAACTTGGAGCCGCTATTTTTTTAGAAAATGACAATAGCTACCCCGCGTTTTCAGGCGGTCTTTCCGGCGGCTGGCGTTTTGAAATAGGAACTAATTTTTATTTTGAGCCATATTTACGCTTTGGTTACCCATATATTTGGGGAGTGGGATTTATTTCCGGTATGAAAATATTAATAGGCAGTGGAATTAACTAGGGAGGAATTAATGAAAAGAGAACAAAGAATCATTAGCTTTGATGGATTAAAAAAGAGAGTCAGTATCAATACTTTACTTTTTTCCCTGCTTATTTTCTTCTTGATACTATCCTGTGAAAATCCGTTTGTTACGGGTATTCTGCCAAAAGATGGCACACCACAGGTACCTCCAGTTATAATTAATTTTGATATAATTGATTTTGAAGATGACAGCATAGGGAAGACATACTCTTCTACCGGCGGCAATGGTAGCGCAACCGTCGCAGTTGTTGCAGACCCGATCAATGAAGGTCAAAAATCGCTAAAGATTAACATTACCGATTATAACCGTGCGGCAATTATTCCAATTAATCTGCCTTATGCATTACAAAACTATCAATCTTTCTCTTTCAGGATCAACAGCCTTGGAGGAACAGATATAACCGATAAATCGGTTATGGTTTATGCGGCGAGTAGTGAATCTGCCTTTTTGGCACACGGCTTTGGGAACCCCGCCGATTCGCAATATGCCCAATTTGCAGGCAATTTGGTAGGACAAACAGCATCCGTAGATTTTTCTTCGAGCACATATACCAACAAGTGGACAACATTTACCATAACTCCGCTTAATTCAGGTGAGAAGATCAGTAATCTGAAAGGCGACATTTACATTGCCATAGGGATTAATTGTAAGAACGCTAATTACCTTATTGACGATCTTACCTTTACCTTGAAGGACAACTTTGTGCCGCCTTCGCCTCAATCCAAGCCACGGCCGCCTTCCACCGGAGCGGTAGCTTCGAAGAACTATCGGAATATGTTTAAAGAAATGGGAAAAACCGATGCGGAAATCAATGCCAAAGTACAGGACACATGGAACAAACTGTTTACCGGCAGTGAAACAAATAGAATTTACTACCCGGTTGGTTCTGACATGGCTTATATCCTTGATTCGGGTAACAACGATGTGCGTTCTGAAGGAATGTCATACGGAATGATGATGTGTGTACAGATGGATGATCAGGATAAGTTCGACCGTCTGTGGAAATGGGCAAAAACCTATATGTATAATTCCGACAAAAGCGGAAAAAACCAAAGAGGCTACTTTGCGTGGCAATGTGGTACAGATGGCTCTAAAAAGGATGCCGGTGCGGCTCCAGACGGTGAATTCTATTTTGTGACTTCATTGCTGTTTGCGTCCGCCCGCTGGGGAGACGGAGAGGGCATATTTGAGTACCGAAAACACGCCATGCAACTTTTATATGATATGCTACACCGTTTCCCGGGAGCACAGGATGATTATGAAGCAAGATCCATGTTTAACCCGACAAATTATATGCCAGTATTCGTACCTTACGGACAATCCCATCTCCATACCGATCCTTCCTATCATCTTCCCGCCTTCTATGAAGTTTGGGCGATAGAAATGGAAAAGGATGCGAATAATAATAAATTGCATGGAGTTTGGAACAGCGTAGCTGATCTCAGAACTGATGCGGCGTTTTACAGAAACGCGGTAAAGGCAAGCCGCGATTTCTTCCCTAAGGCGACGAATCCGACCACCGGATTGGGACCGGATTATGCGGCATTCGATGGTAGCCCTACCGGTTCACAGCAGAATTTTGAATATGACGCTTGGCGGATAGCGATGAATATTGCCGTGGATTACGCATGGTGGGCGGCTGATCCGTGGCAGATAACATTTGCCAACAGGATTCAATCGTTCTTCCAGAGCAAAGGGGTCAGTTCATACGGGAACCGGTGGAGTCTCAGTGGAAACCAACTCGGAGCGGATCATTCGCCGGGACTGGTCGCCGGTAACGCAGTTGCATCTCTTGCGGCAACGCATGAACGCGCATGGGAATTTTTGGATGACTTCTGGAATATCAGCATGACATCGGGACAATACCGTTATTATGACGGTTGTCTGTACATGATGGGATTACTGCATGTTACCGGAAACTTTAAGGCGTATTTGTCAGGAAATACGGTAATTATTCCAAGCTCTTCCATAAGCCCGACAACCGCGACATTTGACAAAAAAACGGGAGCGCAGGCAGACATTCCCGTAACCATGACTCTCAACGGAAATACTCTTACGCGCATACAAAACGGGGGAACAAACCTCACAAGCGGCACTGATTATACCGTAAGCGGCAACACGTTGGTAACCCTGAAAAGTTTGTATCTTGCGGCACAACCCATTGGTACCACAACGTTGACATTCGTATTCAGCGCGGGGTCAAACAGAACCCTGACCATCACCATTGATGATACCACTCCAAGCGCCGGCATAAGTCCGACAACCGCAATATTTGACAAGAGAAGCGATCTGCAGGCGGACATTACCGTAACTATGACACTTAACGGATATAATTTTACGCGCGTACAAAATGGGACAACAAACCTTACCAGCGGTACTGATTATACCGTGAGCGGCACAACGGTAACCCTGAAAATTTCGTATCTTGCGGCACAGAACATTGGCATCACGACACTGACATTTGTCTTTAGCGGGGGCTCAAACAAGGAAATCGCTATCACTATCAGGGAAACCGCGCCAGGTGCTACACCAGGTGGCAATGGCACATCGTTTGATTTTACTACAATGACTGATGTAACCGTAGAGTACTTAGGAACCGGGTTAACTGCTACAATAAATAATGGTGCATTAAGTGTGGAAAAAACCACCGGTCATTCAACCGTAGGTATTGTATTAACATTTGATTTAGGAGCCCAAACTCTGAATAATTTTACTGGAGTAAGGTATGAAATACGTGCCGTATCCGGGGATTTCAGTTATAAAAACGTAATAATAGAGGTATCCAACACGGCTGGTGGTACATTCAATGCCTTCAACAATAATACTAAACTTGTTCCAACACACCAAATCAATCTCAATATTTCAACTACATATACACCATTTGAAAGGTCGTTTGCGACCGGCGCACATCTTAGCAGAAGCGGTGAAATAAAGATTGCATTTGGATTCGACAATGTTCCAGCAGGTACTTATGAAATCAGAAAAATAGAGTTGTACTAAGAAATTAACCGCTGATCGCAAAACAGCTATAACACCCGGCGCCTAATTAAAGGCGCTGGGTTAAATTTTTCCCCTTGACAGATTACCTAAACACCTGTATAGTCATAACATGGGGCATGATCTCCACGAAAAAATATCAATCCTCTCTGGGGCGGCAAAGTACGACGCTTCCTGCGCCACTTCGGGAAGCAGCGGCTTTAACGGGAAGGGCGGCAAAAAGTTCGGCGCGACTTTGCCAATGGGGGTCTGCCATAGCTGGACGCAGGACGGACGCTGTGTAAGTCTGTTAAAAGTGCTGTATTCAAATGTCTGCAAATACGATTGCGCTTATTGCGTTAACCGCGCCTCGGCGGATGTAAAAAGAACCAGCTTTACCGTCGAAGAGTTAGCTGAACTTACATCTGAGTTTTACAGACGCAACTATATCGAAGGGCTTTTTCTGTCATCGGGTATTTTCGCCGACCCCGACATTGTCATGGAAAAATTAACAGAAACGGCAAAAACGCTCCGAACAGAAAGGGGATTTGGCGGTTATATTCACTTAAAATTAATTCCGGGAACAGGCGAAAAAATGATCCGCGAAGCCGGCAAGTGGGCGGACAGGTTAAGCGTCAACATTGAGCTTCCAACAGAAAAAAGCCTGCAATGCCTCGCGCCTGAAAAATCAAAAAAAGCGATCATAGGAGCGATGAATGATTTTTCAGGTATAAGTTGTGAAACGGATGAATCCAACCGCAAACAAAAATTTTTATCGGGCGGAAAAACTTCATCTTCTTTCTTTGCCCCTGCAGGACAAAGCACCCAGTTGATTGTCGGCGCAACCTCAGAGGACGACAGGCAGATCATCAATTTGACAAACTCACTTTACAATAAATTTTCTCTAAAGCGTGTGTACTATTCGGCTTTTATTCACCCCGGCAGTTACGCGCAAAAAGACAGCCGCTTTGACCCGCGTCTGCCTGAAACAGCCACTCCTCCGCTTGTTAGGGAACATCGTCTCTATCAGGCGGACTGGCTTTTGCGTTTTTACCATTTCAGCGCACAGGAAATATTGAGCCAAGACGAGCCTTTCCTTGATACGCACATCGACCCAAAAACAGCATGGGCGCTTAAAAACCTCGATTTTTTCCCGATAGAAATAAATCGCGCCGATTACGAAACTTTACTGCGTATTCCCGGCATCGGGGCGAAAACAGCGCGCCGTATAATCGAAACCCGCCGCTCGCGTAATTTAACAATTGAAAACCTTCACCGCATAGGGGCGACTCTAAAACGCGCGCGGTACTTTCTTACAGCCGGCGGCGCATACATCGAAAAGCCTGATGACCCTGTGCGTATTCGCCGTCTGCTCTCGGACAGCGATGGAGCGGGATTGCAGTTGCCGCTTTTTGAATTTTAGGTTAAAAGGAGGGAAGATAAAGAGAAGAGAACAACTAATTACACGAATATAACGAATTGAAACGAATGAAGATTAAACCACGGAGTTTTGGTACGATTTCTTTCTTCCCCTCCGTGTACTCCGTGTCCTCCGTGGTTTTATTTTCTTAAATATATGCCTATGGGGAAAGACTAAACGGAGAAGAAATGATTAGAAACTTAGACGAATTATTTGATTTTTCTGAAGATTGCGCTTATAACGCAAGTAAAGAAGAAACTGATTGTTTCAATGAAACAATTTGCTCTGTGCGCGTTTATGATCAGCATGAGACCGATCTTCTTTGCGCTTACTTCAGTGATAGATTTAACATTTTTTCTTTTAATGAAAACGCGCGTAATTTCTATGAAATTTCAGCGGATGTCTTCGATACTCTTTTACACGCGTGGATGAGCGAATTGCCCATAGATAGGGAAATCACGGCTTTTGGCAGAAAAATTTTGGCGGTGGCGCAATCTGCCGGCGGCGAAGAAAAGCGCAAGACGGCACACAATACAATGAATGACCGTGGAAACGCTGACTCGCTTGCAGTCCTAAACGCCGCAGAGAAGGTTCGCCATGAGGCGCATAGGATGATGGGGCTTTTACGCTTTTCCCCAAACAAGGACGGTGAGTTTATCGCAAGGTGTGCGGCGGATCACTTCATTCTTCCCGCTCTTGGGGAATATTTTACGGCGCGTTTTGGACAGACCGCATGGGCAATCATCGATGAAAAACGGAAGCTGTGCCTGCATAGAAAAATAGGAGAATACGCAAAAATAACGACGGATGAAACTGCCGGGGACTGTAACACTACGGATGAATGGGAAGAACTTTGGAAGCACTACCACAAGACAATCAACAACGAAGAGCGGCAAAACCCTCAATTACAGCGCCAATTTATGCCTAAGCGTTACTGGAAGTACCTGCCTGAAGCGTGAAAACGGGTGTTTTCCCATTAAACCATCTGTTTTTCATAAAAAAAATGTATTATAGTTAATATAATGGAAGATTTTCTGCGCAGAAACCGTATTCTGGCTTTATTTTGTTTATTTGGCTTTGCCCTACCCTCTTCTCATTTCGCCTTTGCCCAAGACACCGCCGAGCTTAGCCTTGATGATGCCGTAAACTACGCCCTCGAATACAATCTTTCTTTAAGAAAAATCGAAATTGATCTTGCAACAAGCGGCTATTCGGAAAGAAATCTGTGGGCGGAAATTTTTCCGTCAATTAACGCGACCGCGAGCGCTGGCTACAGAAGCTCCCTTTTTAGCGGAGTACAGGCGGCAAACTCCGGTCCTAATTACAGCATCGGTCTTGGCATGAGTCTTGGGCTTAACGCCGGAATACCTTACGCGATAAGAAATATCAAACTTGCCCATCAAAGCAATATTTTAAGATACGAAGACGCGTGTAATCAGCTTTCAATCCAGATTACAAAAATATTTTATTCGCTTGTCGCGGAAAAGAACAACCTCCTGCTTCTTGAAGAAGTTCTCACTCAGGCGCAGAGGCAGTACACAAGAAGCGAAATTTCTTTTAGAAACGGACTTGTCGGGGAGCTGTCTTTAAGGCAAAGTTCCCTCGCTCTCGAAAACGCGCGGTACAATTTAAGCGCGGCAAGAATAAATCACGCAAATAACATGACGGAATTTCAGGCGATGCTTGGTATGCCGTATAACGCTGATTTATCATTGTTAGGCGAAGTTAATATAGAGAGAATAGAGGTTGATGCCAACTCTCTTATAAGAGAGCATCTTCCTCAGCGCCCCGATATTGTAAGAGCATCGCGTGAAATTGAAAGGTTACAGCACGCGCAAAGGCAGTCTGTAATGCAGAACCGTGCCCCTTCTCTTAATCTGTCTATGGAATGGAACAGCTCCACCTTTGATCCGTTTTCGGACACACTCAACGCTACTGCCCGTCTTACCATTCCCATAGACTCGTGGATTCCCGGAACATCCCGACAGCAGACAATTTCCGGCATTGAAAGCTCAATAGAAAAGGCAAGACTTGATCTTCAAATAACAGAAACTTCGGCGCAAACACAGATAAGGTCTCTCTCGGTTCTGCTTCGCAATTCATGGGACAGTATATTGATAGCAAGGCTCAGCCTTTCAGCCGCAGAGCGTAGTTATCAGCTAACGGAGCAGGGCTTTTTGAACGGAACGGTTGAGGCACTTACTCTGGATGACGCGCGTAACAACATGGCAAGCGCGAGACAGCGTTTATTGCAATCTGAGTTATCATATTTTAACATGATTTTAGACCTTTCAGCCGCCCTTAATACCGAATGGAAAAATATTATACAAACATTTGGAGTGCAAAATGAAGAAAGATAAATTGATTACTATCGGAATAATTTCTTTAATTTTTGTTTTCGCCTGTCTTATAGCGTTAAAGTTTTTAATTCCTGAAAAGAGCGAAAGCTCAGAGTCACAGCGGCAAGGCGGGGACAGGCGTAACGCAACAACTGTCCGTGTTGCGCCTGTCTCCGCCGGAACTATCGAAAACAGCGTAATCATTAACGGCGAAATACTTGCGAGAAATCAGGTAACAATATACCCTACTGTCGGCGGGAAACTGGTTGAAAGTTTTTTTAGCATTGGGGACAGAGTAAATCGCGGAAATGTCGTCGCTATGGTAGACCCTTCAAGACCGGGGGAAGTTTATTCACGAAGCCCTGTAGTTTCTACGGTTTCAGGAACCGTTCTGCTGGCTCCTTACAGCATCGGCGACACTCTTACGCCTCAATCGGGCGTTTATGTAGTGGGAGACCTTTCATCGCTTTTAGTCGAAACTAATGTCCCAGAGCGCTTTGTTGCCAGCGTAAGACAAGGTATGCGAGCCGTCATGTGGTTCGAGGCAATACGAGGAGAAACATTTAACGCTGAAGTCATCGAGATAAACCCCGTACTTGATCCTGTTACACGCACACTAAGAATTCGCCTAAGGTTTCTAACCCCTGATTCGCGAATAAAAGCCGGAATGTTCGCTACAATAAGCCTAGTCACAAACAGAAAGGTTGACGTGCCTGTAATTCAAAGGACTTCCGTAATTAACACTTACGGTTCTTGGATTGTCTTTATTGTAGACGAAGACAATATTGCGCGCAGACGTGAAGTAACATTAGGCATTGAAAACGAAGAATTTTTTGAAGTTCTAGGCGGACTTGAACTTGGAGAAAATATTGTCAGCGCAGGACAGAATTTTCTCTCAGACGGCGATTTTGTCCGCATAGTGGAATAACGGGGATACTATGACCATTACCGAATATTCTGTCAGACGACCAATAACAATTGTAATACTTTTTATTTTAGCTATTGGTATCTCCTTTACGTTAATCGCAAATATTAAAATGGACCTTTATCCTATGGTAGTCCGTCCTACTTTTTCGGTATACACACGCTTCCCCGGAGCCGGACCTGCCGACGTTGAGCGCAATGTGACAGAACGTCTTGAACGCGCTCTTTCTTCTTCAAGGGGGCTTGTTAATATCACAAGTAACTCGCAGTTTGAGTCCAGTTTTATCGATCTTGAATTTGCGTACGGAACAAATATGGATAAGGCTGTCAATGACGCGCAAATCCTCCTTAACAGACTTGTCAATTCCCTTCCGGACGGTGTTCAAACTCCTACTGTACGGCGTTATGGCATGAACGCCACTCCTATTATGCGACTTGTTGTCAGGGGAAATTATCCGCCGGATCAGCTTCGTATTTTTGCCGAAGACGAAATCCAGTCAAGCATTGAAAGAATTGACGGTGTAGCCTCTGCGGAAGTAACAGGAGGCACAACTCAGATCGTAAAGATTGAAGTTTCGCTTAATCGCCTGTCAGCATTCAATCTTACGTTAAGCGACATATCTAATTCACTTGCAGGACAAAATGTTTTATCTTCGGGGGGGAACTTAAGGCGCGGAACGCGCGAGTATCAGATCATGACGCAGGAAGAGCTTGTCAGCATTGAGCAGATAAAGCGGCTTGTTGTAAAAACGGTAAATACAGGTTCGCCTCAGAGCGACCGTTATCAGGTAATACGAGTTGAAGATGTCGCCGACGTATCGCTGGGTTACGACACTAATGCTACAAGGGTTCATGTAAACGGACAAAGCGGAGTTTACATTCAAGTAACATGCGAAAGTGAAAGTAATCAGATAAATGTGTCTGACAGAGTTCAAGCGGCTCTAGCTGAAATAAACGCTACTCTCCCACAGGGGATTACACTTCAGGTTCTTTCAGATAACACAACAATGATCCGAGCGACACTTGCCCAAGTGTACTCTAACGCCCTTCAGGGCGCGGCTCTGGCGATGTTTATACTTATGCTGTTCCTTCGTAATATAAAAGCGACTATGATTATCGGCTTTTCAATTCCTATTTCAATCATTCTTACTTTGATGTCCATGTCGGTCTTTGGTTTTACGCTTAACCTTATGACATTAACAGGTCTTATTATGGGAATGTGCATGACATTGGACGCTTCTATCGTAATTTTGGAGAATGTTCACAGTTACCGCGAACGCGGCGCAAAAAGCAGTATCGCTGCCATCTTGGGAAGCAGGGAAATGCTACGCGCAATTACAACTTCTACGATTACAACCCTTTGCGTTTTTATTCCGCTTATTATTTATAAAAACGACCTTAAAGATATAGGCATTATGTTTAGCGATCTTATTTTTACCGTAGTAATTTCATTATTTGTTTCTTTACTTGTCGCCGTTACGCTTGTGCCAAGTCTTAGCGGTTCTGTCCTAAAATTAAATACAAGAAAACAAAAACCGCTAAAACAGCCGGTTTTACGCCTTATTGATGATAAAATTGAAGCGTTTTTACGGTCTTTGGAAGGTAATTACAAGAAGGCGCTGGAATACTGTCTTTCCCATCGTTTAATCATCATTATTCTTGTTGTATTTATCCTTGCTTTTTCACTTATGCAGTTTGGCAAAATTGAATTGAATATGTATGTTCGCATGAGAACAGACGATAATGTTATTATTAACTTAGCTATGCCGCGCGGTACTGCAATTGATGTAACAGAAAAAGTGTTATTTGAAATTGAAGAAATTGTAAAGAGTGAGGTGAAAGGTTATGTTAACCTTGTTTTAACGGCAACTCGCAGTAACAACAATCAAGGTTCAATACAGATTACCCTGCCCCCACCCGCGCAACAGACAGATACGCCAGATGCAATCATCAAAAAGCTCACTCCCCATCTTAATTCAATTCCCGGAACGCGGATAAGTTTTAGGGCGGGGCGCGGTATGGGAAGTGCATCGCCGATTATTATCGCCGTAAGCTCAAAAAATTATGAAGCGTTAATGGCTACGGCGGATGATATACAGCACATAATGATCAATTATCTGCCGGATATAAAAAATCCGGTTATCAATGTAGATGAGGGCGCTCCTCAATTACAGATTGAGATTGACCGCGACAGAGCGTCAAGTTTTGGCTTGTCTCTCGCTTCAATCGCTACGGAAATCCGCACAGCGATGGACGGAAATCTAGCAACTACCATGAGCCGTGGTAATCGGCTTATTAACGTGCAGGTACGCTTAAATGATGAAGACCGCCAAGGCTTGCCGAATTTGGACTCAATCTCTGTAGTCAATCGAAATGGGGCGCGAATATCTCTTTCAAATGTAGCGAACATTATTGAAGGACGAGCGCCATCTTCCATAAGGCGCGAAAAGCAGGAACGTGTAATTCGCATAACGGGTGATTTAGAGCCAGGAATTGCCGCTACCTATATGCAACGCCGCCTTGAAGAAACTATTGATCAGCGTCTTGTTCCGCATGAAGGCGTAACAGTCCGCTATTTAGGTGAGGCGATTGATATACGCTCTTATTCATCACTTTATGTTTTAATAGTTCTTACCGCGATATTTTTAATATTTGGCATTATGGCGAGCCAGTTTGAATCATTTGTCGATCCTCTTATTATTTTCTTTTCGATACCACTGCTTTTTATTGGCGTAATATGGATATACAAATTTTCAGGACAGGCAATGACAATGTTCTCTATCGTTGGAATTATTGCCTGCGTAGGAGTTGTAATAAATAATGGAATTGTACTTGTCGATTATACAAATACTCTTTGCTCGCGCGGCATGGATGTCCGACAAGCGTGCATCGAAGCGGGAAGAAGGCGTCTGCGCCCAATTTTGATGACGAGCCTTACAACAATTCTTGGCATGGCTCCAATCGCTTTTTTCCCCGGCGCGGGAGCTGATACAATTCAGCCAATCGGGAAAACCTTTGTCGGCGGACTTATAGTTAGTACATTTATGACTATATTTTTAACGCCGGTAATGTATTCTATTTTAAACTCATGGAGAAGTAAAAAAAGAAAAGCTGTTAATTAGTATGGAAAAATATAAAGCCGCCATTGTCGGTCTTGGACGAATAGCATCCCTTCTTGAGGAAGATACCCTCCGTGAAAAGCCATGTACTCATGCCGGCGCGATAGCCGCTAACGAGGACTGCGTTCTTACCGCAGGCAGTGACACAGACGAGGAGCGGCGGCGTCTATTCGCCGAAAAATGGCAGGTTCCCGTCTTTGAAAACGCCACCGAAATGTTACTCGCTCATAAACCACAAATTCTTGTGATAGCCACCCACCCCGACAGCCATTATCGCTACTGCCGTCTTGCCGAGAATCATAACATACCGGTTGTTATCTGCGAAAAGCCGCTTGCGGATAACATTGACTCTGCTCGAAAAATCGCGCGTATCGCGGAAAAAGAAAACACTCCTACTATAATCACCAACCACGAACGCCGTTATTCGCAAGACTACATACGCGCCAAAGAAATCCTTGATGATGAGAAACTTGGGCGAGTTTTGGCTGTTCGTTCTTGTCTTTACATGGGAAAAAACAGGCGGCTTATCGACCAGTTTTGGCATGACGGAACTCATCTCGCGGACGCTATAATGTTTCTTACTAACTCAAGTTTGAAACACCGAAGGTCATGGGGCGCGAAACTCAATTCCCGAAGCGGAACAGCCTGGCTTGAAGGCGAACTTCGCAAAGAGAAATCCAAGCCGCCTGTTCCCGTAATTTTTGAAATTGGCTCAGAGAGGGATCACCTTGTTTTTGAGATTGAGTTTTCATGTGAAAAAGGACGCCTTCGCATCGGCAACGGCGTTTTTGAGGTTTTTGAAAGCGTTCCAAGCCCCTACGCCGAAAAATTCCGCTCTCTTAAAAACACAGGCGAGACATTTACCGGTCCTACAGGTTATTTTTCAAATATGCTAAAAGACGCCGTTTCCTGCGTCCGCGACTCAAAACTGAAGCCGCGCTCAGGCGCGATTGACGGGCTTAGAGTTATTGAGTACTTGAACCGTGTAAGAAGATGGAAGTAGAATCAATGAGCAAAAGGAATTTATATGGTCGTAGTTTGTCCTAAATGTAATTCACACATTCAAGAAGAATATATAGATAATGAAGAAAATACGTGTCATTGTGTAAATTGTGAAAAAACATTTGACTTATCCTATTTATTAAATACGGAAGAAACGGAACAAATTGAAGAAATATTTACGAACCCTCCGGAAGATTTAAAAATAGAAAAAGATACTGAAAAGATAAACATTAAATTTCATATTCATTCACTAGGTAATTCATTGATTATTGCATTTTCATTCTTGTTAGTATTTACTGTAGCAACACATTTTTTTAGAATAGGAATAAATTCCAATGGTTTATTTTCAACATTTGTTGGCTTAGTACTTTTTTTAGGCTCAATATGGTTATTATATTCTATATTTTACTCAGCATTTGGTAGAATTGAATTAGTATTTGGAAAAGAAAATTATATTTTTCAAGGATTCTGGAGAATTGGGAAGAAAATAGATTTAGATTGGAAAGATGTTAAGAATTTTTTCCCCCGTTATTCACTTAATGAAGATGAAGGACACTCAGATTATCGTTATTTTGGTCATCTCATAATAGGGAATAGAGAAATATCCGTCAGAGAATTAGATAAGAAAATATATCTTTTATTATTAATAATTAAATATTTTAAAAATAAAGCTATATCAGAAAGTGATCTCTCAAATAACGCAGAAATAATTATAAATCAACAACCTCACCCTAAAAGGAAAAGGTATGTTATTCTCATAAAATATTTGCATTCGAGGTTTAAGACCTTATTAAAACGCCTTAAAGTTCTTTTGCGTAGAAAGTTCTTGAGCATTAAACCCCTCAACACGAATAAAAATCATGAAGACACGATTGGCTCCTATAATAATTGTGCAAAATACTTTTCTGAAAAAATTAGCAAATTAACTATTTATAATATTACCTATGATTACTTAATTAAAACATTAAACGAAAATGATAACATTCTTGATTTGGCTTGCAAAACCGGACAAATCAGTAAATATATAAAGGAAAGGATAAATGTAAATATTACGGGTGTTGACCAGTCAACTGAAATGTTAAATATCGCTAAAGAAAATATACCGGACGGAACATTTATTGAAGACTCAATAGTAACATTTAAGTCAGATATTTTATATGATTATATAATAATTGGTTTTGGAATTTCATGCTTAAATAATGAACAGACAACACAATGCATCGAAAACAGCATTTCACTATTAAAAAAGAGCGGTCATATTTATTTAAGTTTTACGAATGGAGATAAAGAATATCTTGAAAAAACATCATTTGAAGGGAATAATAATTTTTACATATATTATCATGAAAAGGAAAAAATAAAAGAAATACTATTAAAAAACGGTGTGGAAATTAAAACAGATTATAATATTGAATATAAGGAAGCAGACGGAAGAATAACCAATGATGTCATTTTTATTGCCGCCCAAGCATGCACCGCGTCAAGCGGTGTGGATGGATAAGTCTACACGGCGTCCGCCCAAGTATGTACGCGGAGCGTGAGGATGAATAAGGTAATAACGGCGTGGCGCTAAATAAACGTAACCCAGATGACAAGGGCGTGAAGGCTTTAGCCTGAAAAAATGCCGGACTTGTGGGAGAACCAACCGGGTTCTCTCACAAGTCCATTCAGTGACTATTGATTTTTTTTGATTTATTGTGTACTCTAATGAAGAACAAATATCTAATATATCTGCCAAGTGTGTTTCGGCGACTGGTTAGATATAATAGGAGCAAATTTTCAAGAAAAGACTTTGTGGGTTAAATTTGCCCTAAAAAGTACAAAACTATGGGAAAATGAAAATATCTGCCTATTAATTACCTATCGGCTCGTAAAAATCTATTCAATTTATTCAGGAGTGAAGCGTATGAAACTTGTTTATTTTTTCTGCGAGTGCGCCGTTATACGAGCGCCTTTGTTTGGGCACGACCGGCGTCTGTTCAATCTGCTTATTGCTAAGGGCGGCGTTTGGGACAATGTCAGGCAGGAATTTGTCTTTACACAAAGTAAAACTTGGGATTGTAATTTATTCGATATCCCCTGTGTAAGAGTGGACGAAACAGCCCCTATCCCGATCAGCATCTCCGGCTTTTGGGAACGCCCCTGGGAAGAAGATTGTCAGGCGGAAGTTCCGTCCGTAATCGGAGCTTTCAATAAACAGGGGAAAAAACCCCTGTCTGCGGCTTTTCGCGCGCCGGAAAAATTAAGCGAAGACTGGAAAATCAAACTTGAAACCGAATTGCGCTCACGAAAATACAGTCTCAAAACCCGTAACATCTATATTTATTTTATCCGCTCTCTTTGCCGTGTCCTTCAAAAAACGCCCGAAGAAATCAGTTCCGATGATGTCAAACATTTTTTAGCGGTTATGGAAAAAGACGGTTATTCCGCGGCGGCGATGAATCTAGCCCTAAGCTCTGTCAAGTTTTTTTTCAATAACGTTTTGAATAACGACGGTATCAGGGAACAGCGCCGTCCCCGTCAGGACAAAAAACTTCCTACAGTTTTTTCAAAAGACGAAATTAAAAAAATTCTTGATATGGAAAACAATCCAAAACACCGCTTACTGTTGATGCTGGTTTATTCTTCCGGTCTGCGAGTCAGCGAAGCAGTTACTCTTAAAAAAGAACACATCGATCTTTCACGCAAATTGGTATATATAAAAACCGGAAAAGGCAGAAAAGACCGATGCACCGTTCTTTCAGAAAAAGCCGCCCAATTTATCGGCGAATACTGCGGCTTCTACGGCATACAAACATGGCTTTTCCCCGGACAGCCAGCAAGCCGCCATCTTTCAATCCGTTCCGCCCAGCACATTTTTGAGAAATCCGCCCTCCGCGCCGGAATTATCAAAAAAGCCTCGATTCACGGGTTACGCCACACCTTCGCCACGCACCTGCTGGAAAGCGGCATAGACATCCGTTATATCCAAACTCTTCTAGGACACGCCAGTCTGCGCACCACCGAACGCTACACTCATGTTTCCATCCGTAACGTCCTAAGCGTCCAAAGCCCGCTTGACACCATTTTGTGATTTTATGCTATAATTAACAAAGTTGCATATTAACGCATTTTTCGGTACATTAAATGACACTTTTCGTCATTTAATGTACCGAAAGCGAAATTCGCTTTAACGCAGGATTTGTGGGAGTAAATGAAATTCATCTACAAGGAGTTAAGTGCAAGTTTTGGCAAAATTGGTCAAAAAATAT
Source organism: Treponema sp. (assembly GCA_031254315.1). Classification (GTDB taxonomy): domain Bacteria; phylum Spirochaetota; class Spirochaetia; order Treponematales; family Breznakiellaceae; genus WQXQ01. The sequence continues at coordinate 1,277 of JAIRUQ010000021.1, read as the reverse complement.
ATTTATAAAATATTAGGTATAGGATATAATTATATATGGAATTATGTATTATTGTGATTAAATTGACTGAAATGTATTGACATATAAGTAAAAATGCATTTAAGTTGAATATAGATTTAGGAGAAATTATATGGAAAATATAATTGAAGTAAATGATTGTATAATTATCACAAATATTCTGAATAAAGCATTTATGACAGTTGCCTTACAATTTAATTTTACGAAAGAAAAAGCCCCAAAATTTCCTGCATTTATTAATTCAGACGTAATTGAAAATAATTTTAAGAATGGATTAAAAATGTATGGATATAATATTAATGGTCAAATAGTGGGTTGTGTTGGATATTCATATTATAAAGATCAAACGTATTTTATTGAAAGGTTGGCAACTTTATCTGAATATAGACATTTAGGGATTGGAAAGAAATTAATGGAATTTATTGAAAATGAAATTATAGAAATTGGTGGTAAAATTGCAGAAATCCACGTTGTTGATAAAAATGAAATTTTAATTGAATGGTATAAGAAATTAAATTATTATGAAGCTAGAATTGATGAAATAAAAACATTACCATTTAATTCATATGTAATGAATAAAAAATTATAAGAACAAAATAATTGAAAAAGCCAAAACCAGCACTTAACAGGATTGTATATGCGCCCCTGCGGGGCGGGTTCCGTAAAAACCCAGTCGGCGCAAGCGCCTTTGTGGGTTTTTACTCCACCACATTTTTGCGGTTGCTGGAACACTTCGTGTTCCTTTATCGCAACCGCAACAACGTCGCATACAACCGGAACGTTAAACGCAATACGCCCGTTTTCTGTTTTGGTTATTGTGGCTATTGACAGAAATGGATAAATATGCAAATATTATCGTGCGCAAAATTATCCGTCACTCCGCGCCCTCCTAGCGCGGGGACTGGTAACAAAAAAGGAGGTAAAATAATAGGAAAGGGTATTAGAATCATGCGGCTACGCCGCAGTTGGCAAAATTATAGTGGTTTTTTGCTTCCTTTGTTCTTTTGGGGTTTCTTGAGGAAACCCCTAGCGCAATATGCGCTGGCATTTACACTGTAATAATGCTTTTTTCTGATAATCAGTATTTAAAAAGAGTTATGCGAAAAATAAACCATAAATTTTCAGGTTTATTTTGAACGACGCCATCCTTGGCGGCGTTAATAAATATTTTTTCCATTGGAGGTAAAAAATGGGAAACAACAACGAAATAAGGCAAAGAATGGAAACCTACCGGAAGGTTCTTTTGGCGGTAGTGTGGA
>JAIRUQ010000007.1 GCA_031254315.1 Treponema sp. | reverse complement strand
AAACAAACGCCGCAAACACCTCAACAAATTGAAACAGAACCATTTGTTTCTTCTGAAAATAAAGAAACCTTTGAATACGCATTACCCCCTAAGGAAGAGCCAATTCAAGTCTATATTGTCGGAAGTGATGGATATTATGATTTTGAAACAATAGAAGCAGTATATTGGCTAAACGAAGTAAAAAACATACTACCCTCAATTTCTGAGGTTGCCTACGCACTGGGAGTTGCAGCTTCAGGTTCCAATATTTATATTGTTGGATGTGATGGAGATGAAGCGGTATATTGGTTAAACGGCAGGCGGATAGTACTGCCTAAATCATCATCTCAGAGAGCATGGGCACAAGCAATTGCTATTTCAGGTTCTGATGTTTATATTGTTGGATTTGATGGAGATGATGCAGTATATTGGCTGAATGGCAGGCGGATAGTATTGCAATCATCTGAGAGAGCAGAGGCGCGAGATATTGCTGTTTCAGGGAACGATGTTTATATTGTTGGGTATAGTAAAGATGACGCGGTATATTGGCTAAATGGTACACAAATAGTATTACCAAGATCTATTAATTCGTCTGACGCAAGAGCCTCTGATATTGCTATTTCAGGTTCCGATGTTTATATTCTTGGATTTGATAGGGATAGCGATAGCCATAGACATGACGCTGTCTATTGGTTAAACGGTATACAGTCAATATTTTCAGAATCATCATATCCAAATGCCATTGCTGTTTCAGGGACTGATATCTACATTGCCGGAGAAAATTCTGCTATTGATGAAATAGTATATTGGCATAACGGGGAACAAGTCGTATTACCGAGTGAGAAACCTGATATGGCATATCCAACTGCAATTGCTGTTTTAGGTTCTGATATTTATATTACCGGATTTAATGGAGGTGATCCTGTCTATTGGCTGAACGGCAGATTGATTACATTACCCAAAACATCAGATTATTGGGCACATGCAAACAATATCCTAATACTACGGTAATATGTTAAGGAGATTAACAAAATTATATGAAAAATATTTTGATTGGAATGAACCAGCTTTTTATAGCTGTTTTAATTATTACCCTGCTTATTTGTTGTAAGAAACAAGCGCCGCAGACACCTCAACAAATTGAAACACAACCATTTGTTTCTTCTGAAAATAAAGAAACCTTTGAATACGCATTACCCCCTAAGGAAGAGCCAATTCAAGTCTACATTGTCGGAACTGATGGTGTAGCTGTATATTGGCTAAACGGAGAAGAAAACATACTACCTTGCTCAAGCTCTAATTCAGGCGCACTGGGAGTTGCAGCTTCAGGTTCCAATATTTACATTGTAGGAAGGGATGGAGATGAAGCGGTATATTGGTTAAACGGAATACAGGTAGTACTGCCTAAATCATCATCTGAGAGAGCATGGGCAGAAGCAATTGCTATTTCAGGAACTGATGTTTATATTGTTGGAGGAGATGGAGATGACGCGGTATATTGGCTGAACGGAATACAGGTAGTACTGTCTAAATCATCTCAGAGAATACGGGCAAGCGCAATTACTATTTCAGGTTCCGATGTTTATATTGTTGGATGGGATGGATATGATGCGGTATATTGGCTGAACGGAATACAGGTAGTACTGCCTAAATCATCTGAGAGAGCAGATATTAGTGCAATTGCCGTTTCAGGTTCTGATGTTTATATTATTGGAAGTGATGGAAAAAATGCGGTATATTGGTTAAACGGAATACAGACAATCTTATCAGAATCAGCAAGGGGAGCTAATATTGCTATTTCAGGGACAGATATACATATTGTCGGGGAGGATCTTACTATTAATGAAATAGTATATTGGCATAATGGTAAACAGTTGGTATTACCGAGTGAGAAACCTGATATGGTATGGCCAACCGCAATTGTTGTTTCAGGTTCTGATGTTTATATTACCGGATATAATAGCGGTAATGCTGTATATTGGCTGAACGGCAGTTTAATTACATTACCACAAACAACATGGAGGGCAGTACCAAGCGACATCCTAATACTACGGTAATATGTTAAGGAGATTGACAAAATTATATGAAAAATATTTTGATTGGAATGAACCGGCTTTTTATAGCTGTTTTAATTATTACCCTGCTTATTTGTTGTAAGAAACAAACGCCGCAAACACCCTTAAATCAACAAGCAGAAATTGAAACATCCACTTCTCAAGTCTATATTGTCGGAGTAGATAGTGACGGCGCGGTATATTGGCTAAACGGAGAAAAAAATATAATACCCAACTCAAGTTCTGACGCGACCGCATGGGGAATCGTTGTTTCTTATGCCGATGTTCATATTGTTGGAAGGGATAGAAATAATGCCGTCCATTGGTTAAGCGGTACGCGGATAGTACTGCCGTCATCCGGGGCGGCAGAAGCGTACGCGATTGCAATTTCAACTTCCAATATTTATATTGCGGGATATGACGGATATAACGCTGTGTACTGGCTGAACGCTAAACAAACAGTGTTACCAAAATCATCAAATCAAATGGCAAAGGCATGCGCGATCGCTGTTTCAGACTCAAATGTTTATATTGCGGGATGGGACGGAGATAACGCGGCTTATTGGCTTAATGATAGGCTGACAGTGTTACCAAAAGCTGATAATTCTAATCCGGCGAAAGCATACGCGATCGCTGTTTCAGGGACAGATGCTTATATTGCCGGAACTGACGGAGATACCGCTGTCTATTGGTTAAACGGAAGGCGGATAATATTATCAGAAGAAGTATCATCACGGACACACGCGATTGCCATTTCAAATTCAGATGTCTATATTGTTGGAGATGTCCTTAGCGAAGATAATAATTATGAAGTAGTTTATTGGCAGAACGGAAAACGGAACGTATTACCGTCTGACTATAGAATAGCGATGGGAAACTCTATTGCTGTTTCAGGTTCTGATCTTCATATTGCAGGGTTTAACGGAAGTGATGCCGTCTATTGGCTGAACGGCAGAATGAGTACGTTGCCCAAAGCGTTAAATGGCAGTGCGATTGCGAACGGGATCGCGGTATTACGGTTTTAAAAGTCTGTAACGCGGTTAGGTTATCCCCAAAGTCTTCGTATCTAAAATTATCGTAACAGGACCATCATTCGTATACGAAACTTTCATGTGCGCCTGAAATTCTCCGCATTCGCAGGAAAGCCCCTGCTCTTTTATTTTCGCGATAAAATATTCGTAAAGTTCTTTTGCTTTTTCAGGCACTGCCGCGCCGTTCCATGACGGTCTTCGTCCCTTGCGCGCGTCGGCAAGAAGCGTAAATTGAGAGACGGCAAGGACAGTCGCTACCGGAACATTCGCGCTAATTTCCTTTACAGACAGGTTCATCACCCCTTCACTGTCATTAAAGATACGAAGGTTAGCGATTTTTTCGGCAAGCCAATTAGCGTCATTTTCGCTGTCATCAGTTGCTACACCAAGATAGACCAAAAGACCGGAGTCTATTCTACCCTTAACAACTCCGTTCACTGTTACAGAGGCGTCTATTACTCTTTGAACAACAGCTTTCATAACTTTTTCTGTTAACCTTAAAACTTTTTATGTTAAATTAAAAGTTTTTGTACTAACTTAAAACTTTTTGTTTTAATTTTCCAGTCTTCCTGATTGATGAATCGCTAACCCTTCAATCCATATATCCGAATATGAAGAGCCAAGTTTTATTTTTCCAAGCACTTCAAGCGGACGTTCGTAATTTATTGAAACCGGTATATCGAAAATTACGGGTATAATTCCCTCCAGTTTTGTTCGTGTATCATAACCGACTAAAAACTGGAAACTTGTGTGTTCATCTGTTACTTCAATATTTGTAGCCATGCCTCTCCAAATTACATATACATCCCTATAAATCACAGGCTCATCTTTTACTTCTGTAATAGAGGGATTATCGCTCCTCTTAAAATTGTCAAAGCCGGGAACTTCCGTATTTTGTAAAAGAAGTCGCGCCCTGCTCTTTAAGGCTTCTGAAGCGTTTGATTCAAGAATGCGGTTAATGTTGACTTTAGCGGCTTCGTCGCGGTAGGCGCTAAAGAGGGACAATGCTCTGTCGTAAAGCGTTAGAGCCTGATCGCGGGTAAGAATGTACCTGTAAAAGCCTTCGTTCTGGACAGGCTCTTTTTTATCACTGCTTGAAAGTATGTATTCAGCCGTAGAGCGCTGGTTTTTTGATTTGAAAGGGCTTGGTAATGCTTTTACGCCAATAAGTATTCCAGATACTAAAATTAAAGACGCTACAAATATAAGCGAAGTCTTTATTATTGTTTTTAATGTTATTTGGGGAGACGGGATATGGGGGAATAATTTTGACAGATTTCCATGATTTGCCATCCAGTCAGAAAGAGCTTCTGAGGATGAGTATTTTCGAATAACAGTAAGGGCTTTTCTCGCTATCCTGTTCTTAGGCTCTTTTTCCTGCACTTCAAGATAATAATGAACAGCTTGGACGGTATTCATCTTCCTTAAATAGAGGACGGCAAAACCCAGCATGATGTTAGGGTCGCTTATTTTTATTTTTCTTGCCAGATTAAAATTTTCATGCGCTTCAAGAAAATTACCGGAATAAAGGCAGATAACGCCGTAAAGATAATAATACTTAAAAGAGCCGTAATAACGGTCTTCTTCGTCCTTTAGCGTCTTTAACGCGCCATCATAATCGCGCTTTCTTGCTAGAATAATTGCTCTGTTTAACAAAGGATCCATTGTCATCGGCTAACGTAATTAATTCCTGTACCTGTTTATGACAGTTTCAATTTCTGTCAAATTACTTTCAGTAAGTAATATTTCTCCCGCGATAAATTGATTAAGAATATTCTGCAGTTTAAGAAGAAAAAGCGTATTCGCGTTTTCATTCCTAAGCGCGGCTTCAGCTCTAGCTTCGCGCTCTATAGCCGCAATGTCAATAGTAGTGGTATGCCTGGCTGTTGAATACCATGCGACATCTTCCGTTGTAAGGAATAGCGTAAATATTCTTTCTTTTCCCCTTTCAAGCATAGAAGGCTCATAAATATAACACACGGCGGAATCCGCCATTGAATCGGGTAAATTATTAAAAGTCCGCCCACGGACATAATTCAGTCTCCATCTGCTCTCGTTTAATCTTTTCCAGCTTGCAAAATGCACAAAATCGGGGATTCTCGCGTTAGGATTGAGCGGGTTTAAAATACTTCCCATTAAAGCGACACGCTCTCCACGTGATATCCAAAACTTTTCACCTGCCGACGCACATTCAATAAGCGTCTCATTTGAAATTAACTGTGTGTTTGTTAAAAACGGAGCTCTTCTGCGTCCTTCTCCAAGTTCTGTGTCAATAAGAAGACGCAAACCAACAGATGAAAGTTGAGTGCCTGTATTTTCCAGCGTAGTTGTTATTTCAACTCCGTTTATAGAATCTGAATTTTCAGTTTTTACAGGAGTGAATACTTGAGTAACTTTTAAGAACGAAGACTCAAAAATAAAAGCAGGGTTTCCCCTTATTCTTTCTATACTTGTGCTGAATTGTTTTGCATCTCCAAGACGGTATACATTTCCGTCTACATAAACAGAAGTGTAACTTGCCAACGGCTCTGCCGCGTTAAATAATGGCTCATAACTCATTCTTTGCGGATTTGTTAAATAAAACAGCGAAAAAGAGCCTAAGTTTTCATTAAGGACCAAACGCACATACCCGTTTGTAACATCGTTATCACCTGAAGAACTGCGAGGCATATTGACAGATGGATCGTTTTTAGAGGCACAGCTAAAAAATACTGAAAAAATCAGGATGAATGAAAACGCGGAGATTTTACGAAACATCAACGCCTCCCGGCATTATTATCTCTTAAAATACCATTAACATCATTACCTAACTCTCTTGCCCTTTCTATCAACCTGTCGCTTGGGTTGTTTATAATAAACCCGGGAGACGGAGTACTCTGTACAGGTCTTGAAATATCTTCAACTAACACGGGAGGAATATCTTCGTTATGTTGTAAGAAATCATTAACGCCCGGCTCAATACTACGAATCTGCTCAATCGAATCTGAAGTTGAAAGTTCCGCTATGCGTCTTTGATACATATTTAAAGTGTGTTCATAAGTTCTTAAAGTTCTCTGATAATCTTCGCTTGTCCTAAGCGATTCTTCATGGCTCCACTGAAGAAGGGCGAGAAGCTCGGCTTCTATTTTCTTTTGATTGATAAGGTCTATTCTGTATGTTGCCGCTTCAATCTTTGGGCTTTGAGGGTATCTCGCTATAACCCATGCATAAAATTTTTCAGCCTCGTCAAGTTGACCCATAGCGTAAAGACATTCGCCCATCCAGAAAAACGCGGCGGCTCTGCGGTTCGCGGCTTCGCGGTTTTCATCTGAGGTTGTTGCGTTATAATTGTTGAACTGGTGTAGCGCGTCTTCATAATATCCCTGATTGTAATAAATCCTAGCGCGGTGATAAACCATATCTCTTGCATAAGATGAATGAGGCGCATTTAGCGTCAAATCTTCCATGTCTCTTAGGGCTGAACCGTAATCGGCGTAGGCAAGCTCACTTAAAATGACCCAGTAAAGAGCGGATGCCCATTCATTAAGATTTACGGCAGTTTCTTGAGCGCGGCGGAATTCAGCGGCGGCTTCATTCCAGTGCGTAAGTCTGTAAAGCTGGGAGCCGTTTTGAAAACTGCGCAAAAACCGGGCATTTTCCTGAGCATAGGAAAATCCGGCGGAAAAAATGAGCAAACCCAAAACAAGCAAAAAAACGCTTCTTTTCTGTTTCATACTTTATATTATATTGAATTCCGCTAATAAATGCCAATAATTTTGGGAAATTATTCGCAAAAGAACTCACACAAAGGCACGGAGACACAAAGGGGGAAGAAGGGGAGATAGGATAGCTGGTCGGGCTGAGCATATTCTTCAAGCATTTCTTATCATTGAATTTAAGAAAAAGCATGAAGCATCCGCTCATCTTTCCCCTTCTTTCTTCCCTTCGTGCCTTAGTGCCTTCGTGTGAAATTTTCCCTACTAGCTTTGAAGACTGGCTACAAGGGAGCGTTTATCGGGGTGGGAGAAGAAAGCCGAGCCTATTACAAGCACGTCCGCGCCTGCTTTTTTGGCTTTTTCGGCGGTTTGTTCGTTAATTCCGCCGTCTACAGAGATGCGAAAGTTAAGCCCCGCTTTTTCCCTCATTTTTGCCAGTTTTTCAACCTTTTCCAGACATTCAGGGATCAAAGTCTGTCCGCCATAGCCGGGTTCAACGGTCATAATAAGGGCGAGATCGATAAAGGGGAGAACCTCTTCAATGACGGAAATGGGGGTTTGGGGGGCTATTGAGATACCCGCTTTTAGCCCCAGAGCGTGGATTTCTTCTAGAAACTTTTGAGGATGAACCTCCGCTTCTTGGTGAAAGGTGATTATGTCCGCTCCGGCATCCGCGAAATCACGGAGAAAGTGTCCCGGGTTTACAACCATCAGGTGAACGTCAAAAATAGCTTTGGTTTTTCCGCGAAGGGCGCTGACAAGGGGCGGACCAAAGGTCAAATTGGGCACAAAAGAGCCGTCCATTATGTCCATGTGAAGCCACTTTGCCCCCGCGTCGTCAATCAGGGAAACAGCCTCTCCAAAATTGGAAAAATCCGCGGACAAAATAGAGGGTGAAACAATGGTTTTGTTCATTTTCGATATCATACCTATTGGATATACTATTGTCAAACCGTGAAAAAATGCTATAATAACAGGAGAAAAAATGGAAAATGAGCAGGCTACAGGGCTCCTTAAAAAAGCCTATGATAAACTGAAAGCCTCTGACACGGATTCAGCTTGCTCTCTTATGGAACAGGCTCTGGACATAGATTATGAGAACGAAGAAATCAAGCACGCGCTTAAATGCGTTCACTGGTGGCTTGAACATACCAGGAGGATTGATGAAATAAAAAGCCCTTATGAAAAGGGCGCTTTTTTAATTTCCCTGTTAAAACAGTACTATGTTTTTCTGGGACAGTTCAGCCAAATATACGAACAGTGCCAATACGCTGTTCGTTATTTTGTTTATTCAAAAGCGTTGTTTTTTTTTGAAGGGTTGTTAAACACTCCGGCAAATCAGCATGATCCCGGTTTGTTGCTTTTAGCGGGACGCTGTTATAAGGGGATAGGCAACTATGATTCTGCCTTGTCTTATCTTGAACAGGCGGCGCGGATAAAAAGGGATGACGCGCAAACCCTTGCGGAAGTAGCCGATATAAACGCTTTATTGGCTGAAACAAAAACCGCGAAGACGCTGTTTAGGGAAGCGTTTTTTATTGATTCATCAAAGATCGATGTTAGGTCTTTGGAATCGGCGCTTATTCAAAAACTTCGTGACAGAGTTGCGGAACTTGGTTACAAAGATGAAGAATTATGCGAATGGATACCGGTTTACGGTTATTTATGGGGGGTATTTTCCGTAAAGCGCGAATTAAAACAGATGGAAGCGGGCAGGCTTAAACAGTCGATTTTTTCGCTGGAAGCCGAGTATGGTTCTAATCCCGCACGGCAGAAGATTCTAAAGCCAAGACTTTTGAATCACTATTTTTGGCTTATAGATTATTTTGAAAGTAATCACGAGGATACTTCTTTGATCGAAGAGACCTTGTTAAAAATAAAAGTTACCGATCCGGATATTTATAATATGTATACCGGATAGAATGAGGAGAAAAAGTTTATGAATAATGCTGAAACAGCAGTAACACTATCAGAGAACGCCCAAACGCTGTTAAAAAATTTACAGTCAACCTTGAACGAAGAAAAATGGACAAGGGCGAGTCTTGGTAATTATTCGACCAGCCAATTCAAGGAACTTGATGAAATCCTTAAAAGCGCCCGTGATGAAAAAGCCATAGACGAGTTAAAAAAGAACTGCGACGAACATCTTGCGCACACACAAAAGAGTTTAATCGCCCTTTACCTTTCGGGAATGATCGCTCTTTCCCGGCAGATCATTGACGATTCGGCGATGATCAATCTTGTCTCAATATTTTTGGATAACCACAAATGGAACATTGTTAAATATCTCTGCGAAAGAATACTTGATCACGGGGAATCAAAGTACGCCCTTCGCACTCTTGCCGATTGTTATAAGAACGACAACGAAGAAGATAAAATATTTGAGATTTGGGAAAGACTTGTTAAAGTAGATTTTGAAGAAGCGGATATAGTCAAGGCTTTGGCTGAACATTATGAAAAACTTGGAAACAAAGAAGCGACAATAGATTACTACAAAAAAGCCCTTTACCGCTACATAAACAAGGGAAATTTCGCCAGTATCAAGGAAATTTGGGGAAAACTCATCAGTATAAACACGGAAGACATTGATTTCTTTCTCCTTATTCAGAAAAAAATCGCAAAGACCGTTACCGAGGACAAAGCGGTTTCACTGCTTAATGAGCTGTACGCAAAATACAAAGACAAGGATATTGATATCGCGATTAACATCCTTAAAATCATTCTTGAATACGATGAAAAGGACGTGCATGGAAGACGGGAAATAATCGAGTGTTTTAAGAAAAAATACGCTGACCACAGTCAGCTTGAAGAATGTATCCGTATTTCAAACCTTTCGCAAAATTACCGCGCCGTTCATCAGGCGATTTCCGACTTTGAAAAGCACATTGCCTTTGATAAGGGAAATTACGTTTTCCACAGAACATGGGGCGTGGGACGGATCGCGAGTATTGACGGCGATGATATCTGCATAGATTTTTCAAAAAAACGCGGACATACAATGTCGGTAAAAATGGCGGTTGACGCTCTTCAAACGCTTTCTAAAACCCATATCTGGGTTTTGAAGGCGACCAAGAAAAAAGAAGAGATAAGAGAAAAAATCAAAGACAGTGAAGAAAATATTATTTGGACATTAAAAACAATTATTAAAAGTTTTGATAACGCGTGCGACATGAAGAGGATCAAAGCGGAGCTGTCCCCTGCCCTTCTTACGACTGGCGAATGGTCAACATGGAACTCAAAAGCGCGGGATATATTAAAATCAAACCCTGATTTTGGAGTAAGCGCGGAAGACAGCGATATTTTTGTTGTCCGCGACAGACCCGTCAGCATTACGGAAAAACTCTACAACGAGTTTAACGCGCAACGTAACTTCTACGATAAAGTTTCTGTAATACGCGATTATGTCAGCAATAAAAAAACTTCCCCCGACTCAGAATATTTTTCGGAAATGTTCTCTTTCTTTACAGCCTTCCTTCGCAGAGATGCTCAGGAATCAAGAAGGTCAGCGGATTCAACAAACGCCGAATACGCGTTATCTACATACCTTTTAATTAATGATCTTGCGACGCATAAAAATTACGCTCATCTTAAATCCGCTCTTACAGTCAGCTTTGCCGATTTGTTTTCTGCTATAAGAGATGTTCCGGCTCTTTTCAAAAGTTATAAAGATTCAAAACTTAAAAACGATTTTCTTAGCAATGTAAAACTCTACATAAGCTCATGGGCGGATATTTATATTAAACTTTTTCCGTATTCGCAATTACAGTCCATTATTGATCAGCTTGAAGGAGCGGGATTCAGCGGAAAAATTTCAGAGTTGTGCAATGACGCTTTTGAACATTACCGCGACAATCGTGAAGCTGTTGTCTGGTTTTACAAGAACGCGAGGGATAAAAGCTGGTTTAATGACGCGAATATCAGTGTAGAAAAACAGCTTATCACCCTTATTCACATTTTAGATATTACATTCCGTGATATGGAAAATCACAACAACACGGTAGAAAACCGCAAAATAAACAAACTTGTCTCTGACATTCTGTTTAAAAATGGAGCCCTTGTTTCATTCATTGATAGTAACGATGAAAACGCTATCGTAAGAATTTTCACATTTGTAAATGAGGTAAAGGACATTGACCCTCAGGATAAGGTTAATCTGCGCTCCCGTATCTTGGATAAATACCCCGGATTTAAGTTTTTGGGCGGTACCGAAAAGAAAGTCTCAAGAGGGCTTATGGCTACCGGGGCAATGTACGAGGAGAAGAAGAAGCTTCTTGCGCATATCATGGAAGTGGAAGTTCCTGCCAACTCAAAAGAAATCGAATACGCTCTGTCCCTTGGCGACTTGAGGGAAAATGCCGAATACAAGGCGGCGAAGGAAAAACAGGAGCAACTTAATACCCAGGTCGCAAGGCTCAAGGATGAAATTGACAGGGCACAGCTATTTGACCCGAATTCGGTCAATACTTCCAAGGTCTCTTTTGGGACAAAAGTCGTTCTTTTCAACGAAACAGCCGGGAAAAAGGAAGAATTTACCATTTTGGGTCAATGGGAATCTGACCCAAATAATAACATTATTTCCTACCTTTCTCCGTTCGGTAATGCTATACTTAACAAAGTGCCCGGTGAAAAATTTGAATTTGCGATAAATGATGAGAGGATTTCTTATCTGGTAGAAAGTATTACGCCGGCTGTTATTTAATAGGAGAAAGGCGGCGTTTTTATGTCGCCTATCGTAGCAGTATCTGCCGTTTGTGGCAGATACTATGGTATAGAAGGAGTGGTTATGAAAAGAAACATTCTTGCTGTGATATTGATTTTTTCCGCGTTTTTTGTCGTCTACGGGCAAAATACATCTCCAATCGATCTTGTCTTGGTTTTAGATACATCATCGTCTATGAGTTCATCTTATGAAAATGTGAACAACTATATAACAGGTGGTTTTCTTAATGAATTCCTGCGTGTAGGCGATACTTTTCACTTAATAGCGTTTTCGGGAAATCAAAGGCTTGATGTAGCGCGCCGTATTTTAGGAACCGGCGATGTAGAAACTATAATCGGGCGTATGTTCCTGCAATATCCTGTAGAGAATAGCAGTAATGTAGGAGCGGCTTTAACCTATGCCGAACGTTATATTACTACCCTTCCGTCTCGTCCCAAAAAGATCGTCTTTATCTCCGTTGGGGACTCAGATACAAACAATCTTATAGGAGCGTCAAGACAGCGTCTCAGTTCCAGAAATACGACAATTGATTTTGTACAGGTAACTCCGGGACGACCGCTTTCAAATCTTCCAAGTTCCGGGCGTCCTAGGGCTACTGCTACAGGAACTGGGACCCAGCGTCCTACAACTGAATCTCCAAGTACTTCAACAACTTCAGGAACAAGTACCGCTCCCGGCGCTACCACGACTCCAACTACTCCCGCTAGAGACTCAACCACCACAAGTACCGGTACAACAAGAGATACCACTACTCCGGCGAGAGACACAACGACACCCGGCACAACGAGAGATACTACCACAACAACTACTACACCTAGAGACACGACTACTACGGAGTCTACCACCACCACGACAACAACCGGTGATGTTACTGATTCAAAAGATGAGACAACAACTACAAGTAGCGGCTCTACTGATGATTCGCCTACCGTTTCTCAAACACAAACTCCTGCCACTTCCGGCGCTGATAGAAAGACAGGCAAAGCGCTGGCTTCTTCAATGCCATTTCTTATCGGTCTTATCATTCTTGTCCTTTTAATTTTAGGCTTGATTATATTCTTATCTTCCCGCAAACTTGGCTCAAGCCCCAACCGTGTTATGGCAGAAGTCGCTTCGTCAGGCGCAAAGAAAAAAGACCCATCCGATTTTGTAGATCACAGCAAAGAACTTGCAAGCTATGCATCCGGTCAGAGCAGACGTTCTACGCCTTATGATGACCGCCCGGTAAAAATCGAAAAAAGCAAACACCCCGTTATAGACCCTTCCGCGCCTTTGCTTTTGAATATTTTTGTTGAGGATCAAAATACCGCAATCGGGAAGCGTAACATTCATTCGCTTAAATCGGGGTACAGTCTTTCAGTAGGCGGCGGAAAATCGGATGATTATCTTATCTTCCTTGTTCCGCTCCCTGCCGGTATCGGTGAAATCCGCAGGAACGGCAGTTCCCTTACTTTTATTCCGAAAAAACCCAAATACTTCCCGGATACCGGCTCAAGTGAAATAAGGGATTGTTTAAGCAAGACGATACGTATTGTTTCGGATAAAAAATACGAGATGCGTTTCAGGTTTGAAATGTATGAAGATCCCCTGCTCGTTCTGAACCGTATGCTTATGTCGGTTAAAGTGCCGGGCTGACAAGGTTAGCGAAACCTTTCTGCCCGGTTAGTTTACCTTCTCTCATTACAAAAGTTCCCCTGACAATTGTAGCGACAGGTGCGCCCTGTACTTTCATTCCGTCATAGGGACTTGTTTTGCTTTTTGAGTGAAGGTCGCAGGCGGAAATCTTTTTTTTCATTTTCATATCGACGACGGTAATATCAGCGTCCGCGCCGGGGAGTAGATTTCCCTTTTGCGGATAGATTCCCCATATTTTCGCAGGCGCTTCGCTTGCGAGGCGGACATAATCGTTAATGCTAAAACTGCCCTCGTTCACTTTGTTTAACATTAAAGGGACGGAAGTCTCAACGCCGCAAAGTCCTGCCGGCGATTCCCAGATTGGGAGGGCTTTTTCAGCTACAGTATGGGGAGCGTGGTCGCTTGCTATCATATCGATTGTTCCGTTTCCAATCGCTTCCCAAAGCCTCTGCCTGTGGCAAACGTCGCGGATGGGAGGGTAAACCTTGTGAGCCTCTTTGTTGTTGTCAATCAAGAGGTGATGAGGGCAGACTTCCGCCGTTAAATTTATGCCCTTTTGTTTCGCTTCGCTGACAAGAAGAGCGCCTTCACTCGATGTAACATGGTGGATGTGTATTTTTGCCTTTGTATATTGCGCATAACAAATAGCGGTTTGAATCGCCAAAACTTCCGAGAATACAGGTCTTGCGTACTCCAAGTAAAAACCGTAGGAACTTTGAGAGAAACTAAAGCCGTTATGCGGCATTTTTTCTGTTTCTTTTTTCGCCAGCTCTGTAAAGTATGAATTTATTTCGCTTGTTTCAGCGTGAAACCCGGTACGCATACCGAATGTCGCGATTTCCCTCATTTCCTGCATTAAAACAGCGGGTGAAGGAGAAGCAATATCTCCTGTTGAGGTTCCAAGGAAGACTTTGAAGCCAAGCGCCCCCGCGTCTCTAAAAGCTCTTATCTCATCCATGTTTTCATTTGTAAGAAGCGCGAAAAGGGCGAAATCAATATATGACTTCTCCTTCGCTATTTTTATCTTTTCGTTAAAGCGTTCCGCTGTCGAAGTAACCGGAATGACATTTGGCATATCAGCCGCTGTGGTTATTCCCCCCATAGCCGCCGCCATGCTTCCCGTTTCAAAATCTTCTTTTTCGGTAAGACCGGGATCGCGAAAATGCACATGCGCGTCAATAATTCCGGGCAGTATGTGTTTTCCCTGTGCGTCATAAATCTCATTCGCAGTATCGGACGGCTCAAGGTTTCCGGTTTTTGCGATTTTTCCATTACTTATAGCAACATCACCTTGAACACTTTCCGTAGGAGAAACAATAATTCCGTTTTTCAGGATCAAATCGTAGCGCATCAGTTTATTATACAATGGAAAGGGAAGAATTCAACCACGGAGGACACGGAGTTCACGGAGGGGAGGAGAAAGAGCAAAGGTGGTGCTTAAGCGTACATGGCGTCCAGCTAACTTAGTTATCCTTTGCCTCTTCCTCCGTGTTCTCCGTGCCCTCCGTGGTTAATCTTCTTCTTTTCGTTTAACCACAGTATCGCTTGAGTTTTAATCATAAAAGAGGCATAGTCCGTACACTTTTTGACTGCCTGATTCTTTTAGAACTGACGCGCAGATTTCAATGGTAGAGCCTGTCGTTATTACATCATCGATTAAAAGGGCGATTTCGGGAGCGTTGCCATTCATGAAAATCCTGCCTTTCAGGTTCTCCATGCGCTCTTCGCGGTTCAGGCGTTTTTGTACATTGGATTTTCCGCGTTTCAGACAACGGCAGACAGGAACTCCGTTTTTTTCAATGACTTTTACGAGATGTTCCACTTGATCCCAGCCCGCCTCCTTTATCTTTCCCGGTCTTGGGGGAACGGGAACAATCACAGCGTCCTTTAACAGCGGCTCCTGTTCAATCAACAACCCCGCCGCAGAGCAGCGGGGTATGTTGTTCTTAAGAGGTATTGGACTCGGGTTTAATACCTCTTTAATCGCCCCAGAGGCTCCCTCGCGTAGCGAGTTCTTGGGTATTAAACCCTCGCCACGAATAATTTCGAGTATCTTTTCCGTAAAAAATTCCGCAGGCGCGAGATTTTTTTTAAATTTATATGAGGTCAGCAATTTACGGTATCTGCCGATATACGGAAAGAGAACCCAAAGACGGTCAAAAGAGCGCGTTTCGCTGTTGCGGCACGGAAGACAGTTTTCAATCTCCGAGATTAGCGGTTTTCCGCATATATTGCATTTGCCTCCCTTGTCAGGAATAATTGAGACGCGGCAGTTTTCACAAAGACCTCTGCGTATCTCATCAGGCTCGATTAAACTGCCTTCACACAGAACGCAGTCCGAGGGAAAGAGAAAATTCTTCCCCAAAAAAAAGATTTTTTTCAAGATTTTCATGTATATATATGGCGTGAGGATGCCGTTTTGCTTGCTTGAAAAATGAGATTTTTTGATTTTCTTGAAAAATATCGGGAATTAATTGATTACAAAATAGTTGAGGAATGCATATTTATAGAATATAATTTATTGGTTGGAGGATTATATGGGGAAAGTCTATATTTTAACAAATGATGCAATGCCCGGAATAATAAAAATAGGCATTACTGAAATGGAAACCATAGAAGAACGAATGAAATCACTGGATAATACATCCGTTCCTAAACCTTTCCGATTTCATTATGCTATTGAAACAAAAAAATACAAAGAAATTGAAAAGTTAATGCATAATGCGTTTTCAAAATTTAGAATTAGAAATAATAGGGAATTTTTTGAAATGGATGCAGAGAGTGCGGTTGCGGCATTGAAAATTTCTGGGGCAGCGGAAATCAAATTAAATAATGAAATGATTGATGAAAAGGGGACTGTAATTGAAGAAGAATCTATACCTACGAAAAAAATATTTACATTTTCTCAAGTAAATATTCCAATAAATTCTGAATTATCATTCACACGTGATGAAAACATAAAATGTAAGGTCGTTTCAAACCGTGAAGTTGAATATGAAGGAGAAATTTATTCTTTATCTGGATTAGCAAAAATATTACTTAACGGTATGGGGTATAACTGGAAATCTGTTCAAGGTCCTATGTATTTTAAATATAATGACAAAACATTATATGAAATAAGAAATGAAATTGAATCAGAAGTTGAAATTGAATAAAAACCACGAATGGTATATTAGGAGGAATCATGAAATTTGAAAACGTCAAATTATTCCCTGCGGTCTTGCTGATAGGATTGTGTCTGCTTTGCTCATGTCAAAGTTATAGAAGCATGGAAGACACATATCAGGCGGATGCCGATATTGTACGTTTACGGCATTTTGACTATTATGCGCAGTTGTTAACGGAATATTATGAAAAGGCGGGGAAATATCCTTTTCAATATGAAAAAGAAGAGCAAGTCTATGTATTTATATTAACAAGTTTTCAGGAAAGAGATTTTAGGGACACAAATCCCTACAGGCATTATACCGTAAATGACAAATATTTCTTTGAAGAATTATCTGCCGTGTTGGGCAGGAATATTTACGAAAAATATGATCCCCAAAAAGTCGCCTCAGACCAAAGACCAAATATGTATATTTACATGGTTTCAGGCGATAATTTTTACTTCGCGGTTCATTTGTATACCGGTAATCCTTTCACAAAGAATGTAGCCAGATACTATAATAAATTGGAACTGTCCAATGAGGACGATATTAAAAATAAATTTTTTACATACGAGACACTAAGAAATGATCCTCAATATCAGCAATTGTTGAACAGAACCGCGAGTAAACAGGACTTTTTCGATGCATTGGATGAAGAATACAGAAATGATTCAAGGAATTAACCCCAAATATTCACACAGAGGCACAAAAACACAAAAAATAGGATACGTCCTCTATAAGCACGTTCCTACCATGCTTTATAAGTCTGAAGTCCACAGCTTACAAATCAGCTATTATCTCTCTGTGCCTTTGTGCCTTCGTGTGAGCTAATTGGGAAAGAATGTTTTCAAATATTTAACTGTTACAGACTATCAATCAAACAGCGAAGGAGCATCATCTTCACTCTTACTATCCCGTGTTTTTGCCTGTTTTTCGCTAGATGCCTGAGTATTTTGGTTAACCTTAATTTTTTCTTGGTTAACAACAGTATATTTCTTGACAGAAAAGTCGCTTAATGACGATAATTCGAGGTCAGCATCCCTCTTTTTTAGGATATTCTGCGAAGTGTCAGCAAGCAGAACGACATGAATTTTAATATTAATAATAGGTCTGAAATAGTAATATTAGAATTAAAACGAATAAACCATCTTGAGTTTTACATAAGTATTATCGCGGTAATATCCAAGTTCGCTGTTTTCGTCTCCGGCAAAAAAACCTGCGGCAATTTGTATCCGCACGTCATTTATTATCCACGCAATGGAAGGCAAAAAACAAAAACCGTTGTCTTCTATGTCATAAATACCCACCAGCGTGGTTTCCAGCTTGTCTCTGAGAAAGTTTTTTGAAAGCCGCAGAATAAGTCTTGTGGAAGTCATTTCTGTTCCGGCTTCACAGTCCAGCGTGGAATCGTCTATGATTCTGTCGTTAAAGAGGCGAATTGTTTCATTGCATTGCAGATTAAGGTTGATTCCGGCAAAGATATCGCGGTCAAAGCCAAGCGCCCATGAAACAAAAGGATTTTTTACATTTCCGTTAGAGCCGTCAAGATCGGAAGTTATGAAAATGGCGGCTTCCGCCCTTAACGTAAAACTGAATAAAACTTGAGAATAGTCAATGCCAATTTGATGATAGCGGCTGTATTCAATATTGAAAGGCGCACCTGATGTGCCTCCGGAAACAATAAAGTCATCTATACCATTTTCATTTAATAAAACGGAAGGACGGAAACAGTTACCGTAAAAATACTGTAAACCAAAATCACAGGAACCTATTACTGTGTTAAAGCGCAAACCGGCTTGAAAAAAATCAGAAGTTGACGTATCAGGAAAAAGAGCGTTAAAAAAATAATTTTGAAAGCTATCCTGTGAATTTTCAAGCATGGACAGAAGCTCAGGGGGGATAAAAAATGGCGGAAGGGTTTGCGAAATGTAAGCACCAATTTCCTGCCTAACATAAGATGTTATGTTTGAAAGCTGTTCCGGCATCCACCTCCCTGCCATGGCAAATCTGTGAGGTGCAAAGTTGGGAAGAAATACCGCTTCAATATTGCTAAAATCGCCCGTCTTTAACGACGCGTGAATCATCGGGCGGGCTATCTTCATGTCCATCGGCTCTGTAAGACTCGTTAAATCCGTATAGTCCAGCGGATTGACAACATCAAGAGGACCGGGACTGTACATCCTGCCCCAGCGCAGTTTCATTAAACCGGCTCCAAGGGTAAATTTGCCAAAGTAACCTTTTAACCAAACTTCATCTAAAATAGACGGGGGATATAAAGGATCATGTTCAATCTTAAATTCTTCAAAAGCGCTGTAAGAAAGATTAAAAGCGATAAAACCCTGCGCGTTTGCCCCTGAAATTTCAAGAGTTGTGTACGCTGAAATAAAATCGCCGATAGAAAATAATTCGTTTTCTTCCAAATTTTTTAGGTCATTGATATAGAGCGTGGGTCCAACGCTGATTTCGCCGCCAAAAATAATTTCAAAAGACGAATTTTCTCCTTCTTCTTCATCGCCAAAACCGAAACTCTGCGCGAAGGAAAAAACTGAAATAAAAATTAAAATGCCGGTTAAAAAAAAGCGTTTCATCTCGCCCTTCCCGTCTTTAAGTAGTCTAATGTAAACACAGATTCAGGAACAGGATCATTGTATCTTAGCATCTCTACATTAAGAGTTGTGGAGGTGTTATCTGCTATAGTCGTCATCCTTGTTGACATTATTGAAAGACGCTCCTGTACTACCTGAAGCCTTAAAATTTCTAAAAGTTTAACCAAAACCCCTGCCCTGTTGTAAAGCTCGACCTTCATCGTTACCATTGTCGATTTATCAACCCATTGAACCATTCTTGAATATTGATATGAATTGTCTCTTGGAACTGACTGTATCACATAACAAGGACTGCCGTTTAAACTTTCTTCCCTTAGCAGAGTGTGGGTATCTAAGTCTGGGCTTCTGCTGGCGGAAGAAATATCGTCATTTGAAAAATCCGTTCCTTGAAAACTTCTTGAACCGTCGGCGGCTCCTATGCGGTTAGGCTCTCCGCCAAGAGCTGGAAGATAAATCCAGCGGTCATCGGAGCCGTTTTGGTTTTCCATTGTAAGGAAGCGCACTCCCCTAACGGAAGCCGGCTGTTGGAACACAATTACGGCTCTGTGTCCGCGCGGTCCGTCCTTTGAATACTGATCGATAAGCCTCTCCGTTACAGAGCCGTTTCTGTCCTGTATCAACATCCGCGATCTTGTAGAAACAGTATCAGAGATAATCCTGTCCCTTGAGGCGCGGACAATCGACAGCGCGTCCTGAGCGTTTAGTGTAAAAACTGTTAATGTTAAAATAATTAGTACTAAAATATTTTTTTTCATTTTACTCCCCCTGTAATAAATTTTGGTTTAATTAAACCTATAAGCGCGGGTAAAACGGTAAGGCTTACAAGAGCGCTTGTAAACATTGTTATCGCTACTAACAAACCAAAGTCAACCAGCATATTGAAGCGTGAGAACAAAAGCACGGCGAATCCCGCGCCGTTTGAAACGGCGTCAATTACAATCGCTTTGCCGGAACTTAAAAAACCTCTGCGCAGGAAGTCCCCTTCTCCGCCTTTGTATTCACGTTTTGCGGCTTCAATGTAATGAATAGCGAAATCAATCCCGACCGCTATTGAAACTGCCGCCATCATTGCCGTGCCAAGGTTCAGTTTAATACCGACAAATCCCATAACGGCGAAATTGACCAATACGGAAATTGAAAGCGGCAGTATGCTGATGAGCCCTGCAACCCATGAGCGGTTAAACGCCGAGACTATTATAAAAACACAGATGAGCGAAATAAGTATCGATGTTAATTGAGACTGAACGATAAGTGTGTTAATGGAGCCTTCTACCAATGTTGAGCCGCCGACTGTAACATTTACATTTGGCGGAGCGTGTTCTGATAGGTAGCGGTAGATTTCATCAACGATTATCTGAGTGTCTTCCATTCCCATAGTTCTTAATTGAACTGTTGATTTTATCGCTGAAGGTTCAAGGGGATCGTTCGCGTAATTTGAAATGCCTCCTGAAAGTAAAACTAAATAGTTTGATACGAGTCTCTGTAAATCTTCGGGTGTGTCCATTCCGTAACGGGAAGGATCGGCGGGTACTTCATAATACGCGGAGCCTTCATAATTAAGCCGGCGTTTAACTTCTTTGACAAGATCGCTAGCGCTTATAACGAGAGGCTCGCCTGAGGCGGTTTCAAGAAGAGTGAAGAATTCAGTTTCTGAAAAATAAGTTTCTTCGCTTGGCGTTTTATTCTCGATTGTTTCTGTATACACGTCATCAAAACCCCATGAATCAAATCCAAAACCGAAATCATCAAAATCAGACGGTTCTTCCGTCCTTTGCCGTCCCGCAGGATCGGATTGAGCGTTAAGTATTTGATTTATCCTTTTTATCATATCCGTAAAACCCATCACCTTGCCGACATCGGACATTCTTTCAAGACGTGAACCAAGAGAGTCAAGGGCGGTAAGTGTCGCAGGATGCAGAGTCATCTCATAACTTTCGGACTGTAAAACTACATTGACGATTTTTGAGCCGCCAAAATTATCCCTGATGAATTTGTCGGATTTGGCGACATCGGTATCGGGCTTAAAATACTCAATCATTGCGTTATCGCTTGTTACTTTTGTTGTCCCAATTATAGAAGCGGCTATTACACACACAACAAGAAAAATAATCGTTTTCCTTTTACCTGCCATGAACATCAAGCTGTCGGCGATAAGAGTCGTTTCGCTTCCTTTCTTTTCACTGTTCTTTTTCTCAGGTCCTTTTATTATTAATAAGCTTGGAATAAGCGTAACAGAGGCGACATAGGACGCGAAAATACCGAAGCAGGCGAAATAACCGAACTCTTTTATCGGAGGCACAACGGTAAAACACAACGAGAAAAATCCGGCGATAGTTGTAACCGCTGTTAATGAGACAGGCTTCAATATTTTGCGTAACGCTTTAAGGACATAAAGTTTATGCTCTTCCCAATTCATTTTTGTCTTTCCGCGATCCGTAAGGTAGTGCGTTACAATATGAATTGTGTACGCGTTTCCTGTCGCTACAAGTATTACAGGCAGAACCGTGCTTATCACGGAGAGTTTGAAGCCAAAAAGAGGTATCGCTCCCATTGCCCAGACAACCGCTACAACCACCGCGACCATGGGAAGGACAAGTCCCGTAAACTTTCTATATGAAATAAGCAGTATCGCCATTACAACAATAACTACTAAAGGAATCAAAAGTTTAAGGTCTGCCGTCATCTCTTCATTTATTGTAGCGACAATGACGGGCATTCCCGTAACATAGACATTGCAAAGACCGTCAAACATTTCGCGCGCTAAATCTCTTATAAAAAGAAATTCTCCGCTTACTGTCGGAAGGCTCGCCTCTTCCTGCGAAATAGAAAGCGGTATCAATATTTGGGTCGCGGTAAAATCATCGGAAACCATCGCGTGGTCGTAAAGGTCCCAAGAAAGCAGTCTGCGCTTGAGCTCCGCTATTTCCTGCGGCGTACCGGAAAAATCATCACGGACAAGAGTCTCAACAACAATGGCTCCGTCCGTCAATGTAATGTAATCCGCGCTTATAATCGAAACAACTTCTCTTACTATCGATATTTTTTTTACTTCATCAACATAGACACGAATACGGTTAAGAAAATCGCCGTCAAATACGGTTCCGTTTTCACGCTCAAGCCCAACGAGAATAAAAAGTGAACTGCCGAACATTTCGTCTATGTGCCGTGAGACAGATAAGGCAGGATCATCCGAAGGCACAAAGCGGAGGTTGTTGTTGTCAAGCTCGACCCGTGTCAGGGAAAGGGCAAAGAAGACAGTTATCACCATAATAACCGCCACAATAAGACGGGGGCGTTTAAATAGTGTTTCCAGTGTTAACATTATCAATATTGTAAAAAAATTAAAAAAAAATGTCAATTTGACGGGAAAAAGGAGTTTTTCTTAACTTGTGGTTTTATCTGTCTTTCTGCATTATACTTAAAGCGGTGAAACATTCAGTATTTAAGCCTTGTTTTTTAATAGGCATAATCGCGTTATTATTTATTATGATTGATTGTACCGGCACTTCCGGCAACCGTTTGAAGGAAACGGAAGATTCGGAAATTATCGAGTTTGATGAATCTCTCAACGCTTTTATTACAGACCCGTCCGTGGATTTGCCTGTTACCACGTTCAATGAGGTATGGGGCTATGTGCTGGCAGGTCAGGAAGCGGCTCTTACAAGAGGGCTTCCAATTACGGACGTAGGCTATTTTGGAGCCGAAGTCGATATGTACGGAAGTCTTACTTCTGTTCCAAGAAGGCAAAACCTTTCAGGCTACACGGGAAGGGTTCATCTGGTTGTAACCTGCCAAAGCAATTCACTGACTCACTTTACGCTCGCTCCCGAAAGCAAGGAACGCAGGGAATTAATAGCGGACTTAATCGCGGCAACGGGAAATTTTGACGGTTTGCAGATCGATTTTGAAAATATCCCTCCAAGGGACGGAGAGGCGTTTCTTTCATTCCTTAGAGAGTTACAAGCGGGGCTTCGCGGCAAAATATTTACGGTCGCTCTCTATGCCCGCACAAGAAAACTTTCAAATGATGTTTATGACTATGAAACAATCAAACCCTATGTAGATAAAATCTTTGTAATGGCATACGACGAACACTGGGGCGGCGGAACAGCCGGTCCTGTAGCGTCTCTTCAATGGTGCAGACGTGTAGCGGAATATTCGTTAAGCGCAATAGGACGGGAAAAACTTGTCATGGGTATTCCGTTTTACGGACGGGCATGGGCAAACCAGAACCATCACCGTGCGCTTATTTTTTCAACGACAGAAAGACTGATAAACACAATGAATGTCGGGGAAGTCGGGCGGGAGAACGGAATATCTACTTTTAATTACGATGTAAATGTATCTGTTAAGGTTTACTATGAAGATGAGTATTCGATTTCCGCCAAAATGGAAATGTACAAATCAATGAATATTAACTCGATTGGCTTTTGGCGGATTGGGCAGGAGACGCAGAATGTTTGGCGGATACTGAAGGTTGAGCAATGAGAGAAGTGAAGAGATCAACGAATTACACGAATTAAGACGAATAAATACCAGCTTCATAGATAAAACGTAATCTTTCAATGTCTTCGCTCTGTAGAAATGTATGCTTGTAGATTTTAATTGGGGGCCTGTCAGAGCAAAAAATGCCGTGACGGAGCACGACATTTTTGCCCTGCCACCCCTCAAGTACCTAATGAGCATACATTTCTAAATTTGTTGGCATTATATTTCCCACTCTCATAGTTCTTTTCTCATTGTTACTACTTGTGCCTACTTCTTTGTCCAAGTAGTGCTACTGGTATTAGGTCTTGTATACGTCCCTGCCACTTTGCCGTTGCTGTCGTATGCTTCCTTAAAACCAATACTGACCCGACTATCCCTAACAACACCACTGAATGCATACCAAGCTACATCTACATTTGCTCCAATGGTAACGCTGATCAGTTGGTTTTCGGCAAACGCATAATCCCCAATGGTGGTAACGCTGTTGGGAATGGTAACGCTGGTCAGTTGGTTGTCGGAAAACGCCATGTACTCAATAGTGGTAACGCTGTTGGGAATGGTTACCTTGATAAGGCTTTTCCATTGAAATGCTCCACCCCCAATACTGGTAACTGGCAAATTCCGTATTTTTGACGGAATAACAACTTTCCATTTATCCCCGCTATAATGAGAAATGACTACCGACTTGCCGCCGTTAATAACGTTTACCTCAAAATCGCTTGCTGGGTTAGCGCAGGCGGCAAAAGTAACTCCAATTATTGCGACAAGCGCAATAATTCCGAACAATTTGAATTTGTTTGTTTTCATACAACTTCCTTTTTCATTTGGCGTTTAATGTCCGCTCGACAGTATATACAGCTCAAAAGAGCGGTATTCCAAAGAGGAAAGAAAAAAAGGGCAAAGTAATACTCAATTTTAAGAGGTGAGAAAATATATGCTATTAGATAGTTGACCCGTCGTCCGCGTGAGCGGACAGTAAATCCATACCTTAAAAGAGCCAAGCCCCGAAGGGGCTTGACATGGTTTAGGCTATTAGGTGTATAATTCGATGTTCGATGTTCGATGTTCGATGTTCGATCACTGCATTAAAATTGCCAAAGGCAATTTTAATGCTTGAGTTTTGCAAAGTTAAAATGGGCGTACTCTCTCTACTCATTATTAATATAATGCCAATCTTTGAAAAAGGTTACAAGGGATTGGGGGGGAAATCGACATTTTTGATTAATATTGGACAAAAAGTCAATCCCAACCAACCCCAGAATAGAGATGTAAATTTGACCACAAATTCAGAAATGTATGCTAATTAAGTACTTGAGGGGTGGCAGAGGTAAGCGTGCCGTGGCTCCGCCACGGTGCGCTTGACCTCTGACGAGCCCCCAGATGAACTTCTTGAGCATACATTTCTAAAGAGCGTAGATATTGAAATATTACACCTTCATATATAACTTTTTTTAGAATTTTTTCCTTTCCTTTCGAAATAAATATTCTTATCTTATAAATATAAGGAGATAAAATCATGGAAAACACGAAATTAACTTTAAATGACTTGGAAGCCTTCGCTTCAAACCTGGAAGCCTATGTTTCAAACCTGAAAGACTTCTCAGAGGAACTGGATTCTAAGAGTAAGGAGTTTACCACAAACACTCTTGGTGCCGTAAGGGAGTTTACAAAAAACACTCTTGGTACTAAAAGGGAGTTTCCCAAAGGCACTCTTGGTACTACAAACACTCTTAATACCACTCCGAAAGTGCTGAAAACTGCAGGTGCGAATTGGTAAAATCAGGAGCCGGAAGTCGCTCATCAGATGTACCGTACATTCAAATGGGCGACCATAAAACACGCAAAGGGAGCTGTCAGAGCAAAAACGTCGTGTTCCACCACGGAGTTTTTGCTCTGATATGTCCCCAATTAAAATCTACAAGCCTACATTTCTAAAGAGCGTAGATATTTAAAACTTACGTTTTTGTCTAGCTAGCTGGCTATCGTTGCATGACTCCCAACTCATAATCCAAACAGGATAATATATCGTTTCTCCGCCCCTCGTCATTAAAGAATAACGTTATAGAATCGTTATTCTTGAAATAAATGTTTATTACATATTCTTTAACGTTTTTATCCTTCTTTGAGACGGACTGCCTGGGAATATAATAATTTATTTCCCCTATATTTATCCGCCTTTCATTTACATTAATATATTTATTCATCTTCTCCCCTTTATAAAATATTAACCGCTTTTCAGCCGCCCTTTACATATTATACCATAATTTTCACATTCGACAAGTGCCTCATTGCTAATTGCTCAAGGCGCGCTACTCAGGCTAAAGCCTTCGCGCCCTTTTCATCTTAGTCACGTTTATTTAGCGCCACGCCGTGTTAGCATAATTCATCTACACCGCTTGACGCGGTGCATGCTTGGGCGTCACACGCTCCCCCCCGAAAACGCCGTAATAAGAGCCTCAAGAAAAATAAGCGCCAAGCCTACAATGATTAGCGCCAAATACTGAAGAATCTTTAATGAACGCGCCGACAAAGGACGGATGATAAGATAATAAATGCCTTCAATTACTTTATAAAAAGAACAGACACATACAAGGAACGAAGAATAGCGCACTATTTTTAGCAGAATAAAAAGAGTGTTGTCAGAAAAATCCGCGTCAATAAGATAAATAATAAAAGAAATAATTGAAACTGCTAAAGCGGCTCTAAGAAGCCAAACTACAGGCTGTTTGCCCCTTCGATTATTCCTTTTCTCTTTAATATCCCCTTCTTCCCGCTCTTTACTATTTGCCATTTATACATTATAGTACAGTATGAAGAAGTTTTTTATCACCCTGTTGATATTGCTTGCACTTGGCGGGACTGCCTTTATGTTTGGATGGGCGCAGTTTTCGGTTCCCCCGGGACAATACGGTGTAATTAACTCAAAAACACATGGCGTTGACCCTGACCTTGTTCAATCCGGTGAATTCCGCTGGGTATGGTATAAATTGATCCCCACAAATGTAAAAATCGCTGTTTTTAAGCCTGAGCATACAAGTTTCCCAATAAATTTTGGCAGTTCCCTGCCTTCGGGGATGACTTACGCTTCTTTTGCGGGTCTTTCAAACGCCGATTTTTCATGGGATATAAAGGGGGAGATTAACTTTAACATTGACCCAAAAAGACTCCCCTCTCTAACAGAAGCGTATAACCTCGCGGGGCAGGATGACTTAGACGCCCATTTACAGACTGTCGCTCAGAATATCGAGTCTATGCTCCTGCGCTCCCTTTCTTCCGCCAGAAATGACAGCGACAGACTTGAAAGAATTATGTCGGGAAGCCCCGATATCGAAATAGAAATGGAAATTCTAAGTTTTTTTCCTGAAATTCGCAATTTTTCGTTTGTTATTCACTCGGCAAAGTACCCGGATTTTGTACTTTACAGACAAATCCGCCTTTTATACGAAGAATTTCTTTCAAGCCAGCGTGAATATGTCTCTTCTTCGTTAGCCAGAATGGCGGAAACCAATATTGAAACTCAGTTAAGGTTTAATGAATTGGAAAAATACGGGGATTTATTGACAAGATACCCGGTTTTACTGGAATATATGACAATTGAAAGGGATGGTAACGTTAATCGGTAACCCTTCTACCCCTTTTGTTGTTGAATAAAGTAAGATAAAAAGATATTATCAAAATACAACTTATGAGGTTTTTAATGCAAAAAACGGGAGCAATACTATTAATCCTTCTCTTGGCTTTACCTGTCATGCTTATTGCGCAGGAGGACAGCGACCCGGATGTAGAGCCGGACTGGGGGGACTACAGAAACGAATTGTATTCAAGAGGGGATCAGACATTTATGATCTCACTCGGTGTAGCTTTCCCGACATTGTGGCTTAACGACGGGAAAATAATAAACCACAATATAACCCCTCCTGTTGGCGGAACAGGAACTCTTGCCTTGAATTATTACTTTAGCTCCCTGTTTTTTATCGGCGGCGAGATCGGAGGGATGTTTTTCACTACTTTGGATGCAAGTAATTTGTACACAATTAATCTCGGTTTTAGATGGGGGCTCCAATTCGTTATCTGGAAAATTGAAATCCCAATTACTCTTGCCGTTGGTATGAGCTGGCAGACTTATCTTAATTCCAGCTATTACGGACTTTATCTCAAGGGCGGTTTATCGGCATATTTCAGGGCTACCAACGACTGGTCATTCGGGCTGGCAAGTAACTGGGTTTGGATGCCGGAATGGACAAATGAGCCAAGAAATAATGTCGATGGAAATTTTGTTGATTTAACGCTGTCCGCGCGTTATCATTTTTAGTATAAGGAAAAGGAATGAAGAAAACTTTTTTTACATCGTTAATTTTTGTTTTAGTGATTTTCTTGTTTAGCGCCTGCGATGACCCTGTGTTTTTTAGGGTTTCCCAAGCGCAAAAAATACGTGACGCTTTTATCGGCGGCTCGCCAACAAATTTTGTAGTATTTAAAAAAGTTATGTATGTGGCATCAGGAAAGAGTATGTACAAATACGAAAAAAATGATCAGGACAAGGCTGAATGGAAAAGATGGGGGGAAACCTTTAACGACAAAATAGTGAGCCTCGCAGTTACAGAGGAATATCTCTATGCTTTACTTCTTGGCAATTCCGGCTCAGCAAAAGTAAGACGTTATACTCTTGACAATGATAATAACGTTACCGACAGAACAGATGTTGCCTTAACTGACGTACAGTCAATTTATTCTGCTGGAAATGTGTTGTTTATCTGCGTTAGAATTTATATTAATAGTCATAAAACTAATAATAGTTATTATTATTCAATTTATCATCTACAGGACGGCTCAATAAGTCCGACTCTTTTCTCTACAGATAAAGATTTTAAGGCAGTGCTTAACGGTGCGGCTTTCGACGGCACTAATTATTATCTATGCACAAATACAGCCGGAATCTTTTATGCAAATGATCCTCCCGGTAATACACTTACTAGTGTAGACGGTTCTTCCGTTGGCTTTACCGGAATTATCACATTAGATGATGATACTGTTGTCGCTATTAGCCGTGGAGGAACTCTGTACAAAATTACTACAGACGAGATAACCTCTATTTCAAGTTTTAGCAATAGTAGCCACAGGTCAAACAACGGCTCGCTTGCCATCTTGCGGAATTCCGACGGTGACTCCATTCTGCTTCTTGCCGGAAGACAGGAAAGCCTTACTTATTCAACTACTGCGGGATATACATACGGCTATTTAGAATTACAGCTTGATGAAACTACAGGCGGAATAAAGGACGGCGCGTCATTCACAGACCCCGGAAGAGGGGAGGTCTCATCTATACAAAGCTATGACACTTATGTTTCTTCTTTAGGAAAAAATCCTGTTAACCACATTATTCAAGCGCCGTACGAAATTGATGAAGAGATGACCCTTTTCGCTTCTACTCAGCAATACGGCGTATGGTCATACAGAGAGCGTAACGGAAAGATGGAATGGAACGCGGAAGATTGAGCCGCTCTCTACATGGACGAACTGTTTTCAGCAAAAACTGAAACCGGCGGACAAAGCCCACTTGCCGACCGGATGCGTCCACGAACACTGGAAGATATTGTCGGTCAGGATCACATAGTAGGTCAGGGGAGACTTCTGCGCCGCGCAATTCAGGCAGACCGTCTTTCGTCCATTATCCTCTATGGTCCTCCCGGAACAGGAAAAACATCCCTTGCCGCAGTTATAGCGAATACCACACGCGCCTCGTTTGAAAAACTGAACGCTGTCCTTTCCGGCGTTAAAGACATCCGCGAAGTTATTGACCGCTCCGACGACCGTTTCAGGCTCTATGCAAAAAGAACAATCCTCTTTGTAGATGAAGTCCACCGCTGGAACAAGGCGCAACAGGACGCTCTGCTCCCCTGGGTAGAAAACGGGACTGTAATTCTTATCGGAGCGACAACAGAAAATCCCTTTTTTGAAGTAAATAAAGCCCTTGTTAGCCGAAGCCGTATTTTTCAACTTAAACCTCTTGAAGAGGCGGAACTGCTGGAGTGCGCCAAACGCACCCTTTCCGACAAAGAGCGCGGCTACGGGAACTGGAATGTTCAGTTTGAAGAAGGCGCTCTTGAACACCTTGTAGAAATAGCGAACGGCGATACGCGCAGTCTTTTAAACGCGATAGAATTGGCGGTTGAGACAAGCGTAACTCCCTGGGCTCCCCCGCCCGGCACGGAAATACGCATTTCAATGAACGCCGCAGAAGAGAGCATACAGCGGAAGGCTCTGTTATACGACCGTGACGGCGACTACCATTTTGACACAATCAGCGCGTTTATAAAAAGTATAAGAGGAAGCGATCCTGACGCGGCTTTGTACTGGCTTGCAAAAATGGTTCGCGCCGGGGAAGACCCAAAATTTATTTTCAGGCGGATGATTATTCTGGCAAGCGAAGATGTCGGTCTTGCAGACCCTCACGCTGTCTCTGTGGTTATCTCCTGCGCTCAGGCTTTTGAGCGCATTGGTTTCCCTGAGGGAAACTTTCCCCTCTCCCATGCCTGCCTTTACCTTGCCACCGCCCCCAAATCAAACACCACTCTAGCGTACTTTGACGCTCTTAAAGAAGTGGAGCGCGAGGACGCGGAAGTTCCCAATCATCTGCGGGATGCAAGCAGGGACGCTGAGGGCTTTGGTCATGGAGAGGGATATGTCTATCCTCACGCATACCGCGATCATTGGGCGGCACAGCAGTATCTGCCGAATGCGTTGCGCGGCAGGACTTTTTACAGTCCGTCGTCTGTCGGCTACGAGGGGAAAATACGGGAAAGCGTTTTACAAAAACGGGAATTGCAGTCTGCGATTGTTTTGGGAGACAGCGAGACAGGCGAATTTTTGTCATGGTCTGCGTCTGCAAAAGGACGGGAGGGCTGGTTTAAGCGCCTTGAATCGGGACGGGGCAAAACGCTCCTTGGCGACAGGGACGCGATTTTTTCCGCGGCTGACCCGGCGCGTCATGACCGTATTTTGCTCCCGCAGGCGAATGACGGTCTTCTGCTCTGGGAGAGTTTGCGCCGTTGCCCCGAAGGGCTTTCCGCCGCGCTTGTAAATACCCCCGCCGCCAAAGACGCGCTGGAGCGTTATGCGGCGATTTTAGACGACGCCGAAAAGCCGGTAATTGCCGTAACTGAAAATATTTTGCCGTCTCCTTCCCAAAGCGAAGAATGGTTTTCCTGCTCTCAATTTGATCATATCCTGCTCCGCTCTACCCGCTTTACGTCCGCTCCTGACGGCGAATATTTTTCAAATCTTGCCAAAGGAGCCAAATCCCTGCTGGCAAAAAACGGCAATTTTATTCTCCTCTCCTCGCCTCCCCGTCTTGGAGAGCGTATTTCCCGGCTCCTGTTACAGGAATGTGCCGGTGCGGAACTGTCCTCAAAACTGGAAAAAGCGGAAGACGCGTTTTTTCAAAGCGGCATCGCTCTTTGGGAAGAGAGCGATATTACTCTCGCTTTTGAAAAAGAGGGATTTACCGTATCTGTTCAAACAATCGAACAAAAAGAAGAACGACTAATCACCGAAAAAGAGATTGCTTCATGGTTCAATACCGACCAGTCGCGCTGGGGTTCTTTTATGGCAAAAAATCTGGAAAAAGCCGATTTTTCTGCTATTAAAGATATCCTTAGTCTGCGGATAGCGAAGGGACCGCTTTTGTGGAATTGGCGTTCAATTCTGCATAATGCTAAAATTTAAGAGAAGATGGTCAACGAATGAAACGAATTGAACGAATGACACGAATAAAGACAAAGAAAGGGGAAAAGAGGGGCGATGAATTAATGCTAATTGGACGAATAAACCCAAAGTCTTATTCGTTTTAATTCGCTTAATTCGTACAATTCGTTGATTTTCTTAATTTATATTAATTTATTTATTTGTTGATAAATTTATTAAAAAATATTCACAATAATTAAAATTTATGTTATAATTTAATAATACAGTATTCATAATTAGCAAAAGAGGTGATTATTTTGAAAAAAGAGACATCAAAGAAAAAACCTGTAAAAAGTACGGCAAAACAGGTAAAAAAACCAGCGGCTAAAAAATCCGCGCCTAAGGCTAAAACTGCGGGAAAAAGTAGCGCCAAAAGCGTAAAATCCGTAAAAAAAGCCAAAACTTCAGCCGCAAAAAAGGCTCCGGCAAAGAAAGTAGCGGTAAAACCGGCTCCAAAGAAATCTGCGCCTAAAACCGTGAAAAAAACGCCTGCCAAACCCACGGTAAAACCAACTGTTATTAAAGAAATTATAAAACCGGTGGCTCCTCCCCCCCCTGTAATGCCTGCTCCACCCGTCCCTCCTGTTGAGCCTTTTGAAAAACCGGCTGTGCAAGAGGATATGAGCCTTCCTGAAGGCAATGCGGTACAGCAAACAGGTCAAAGGCGACCCTTAATAGTTTTCCCAAAATAACTAAAAAAAATATTAAAGTTTAACTTCCTCCCCGCCGATAATAATACTGGAAAAGTGTTGTTTTGGCGGAGCTTCCACGGGCACTGCCAAAATAGCATCCAAAACAGAAGCATGGATGCTTCTGTATCAGTTCAAGGAGGATCTATATGATCATTAATCACAACCTGAGCGCAATGTTTGCGGACAGGTCCCTCAAGGTAACACAAGTTTACCTCACCAAAAACATGGAGAAACTCTCCTCGGGTCTTCGTATCAACAGAGCCGGCGATGATGCGTCGGGACTGGCGGTTTCCGAAAAATTAAGGAGCCAGATACGCGGTCTTAACCAGGCTTCAACGAACGCCCAAAACGGCATTTCGTTCATCCAGGTAACGGAAGGGTATCTTCAGGAATCCCAGGACATTCTCCAACGTCTTAGGGAATTGGCAGTTCAAGCGGCAAACGGCATTTACAGCGATGAGGACAGGACTTACATCCAGGTCGAAGTTTCACAGCTTGTGGACGAAATCGACAGGATCGCGAGCCATGCCCAATTCAATGGTATGAACCTGCTTACAGGTCGTTTCGCTCGCTTACTCGGCGACAACATCGTTACAGGTTCCATGTGGTTCCATATCGGAGCTAATATGGACCAGCGTATGCAGGTCTTCATCGGCACTATGAGTAGCAAGGGTTTAGGCGTTCGCCAGATGGATGAAACCTTCATCAGTATGTTAGCACCGGATGATGCCAATAGGGCAATCGGCACTGTTGACGCGGCGCTTAAAATCATCAACAAACAGAGAGCCGATCTTGGAGCTTATCAGAACCGTTTGGAACACGCTGTTCGCGGTCTTGATATTGGCGCGGAAAACATGCAAGCGTCAGAATCTAAAATAAGGGACACCAACATGGCTAACCAGATGGTTGAGTATGTAAGGGACCAGATTCTGAATCAGGCAGGAACTGCCATGCTTGCGCAGGCTAACCAGAGGTCAACTTCGGTATTGTCTTTATTGCAATAGTGTAGTATACTTATCTTATAAGGGGAGTCGGGACTTCAAACGTGGAAGAGGCTCCGGTCTCCCCTCCTCTAGGTTATTCCTCCGGTTGCCTTAAAAACAGCCGGAAAGTGTTCTTTGACAAAACTCTCCAGCCATGTTGGCAATCTGTCTTAAAACGATGGATTTCCAATATGCGCGGGACAGTTTGAAACGATCATTTACACAATTTGCTCAAAAGGGGCAAAAAGGCTGTGAATGACCGTTTCGTTCTGTTTGCGGATAAAGGGGACGGCGGCGCGAAAACCGTTCCCAATACCCGCTCCCGCGGAACGGCTCCGGCAAGGATAGCCGGAGCAAGCAAAACATGGAGGGTATAAAATGGTTATTAATCACAACATGAGTGCCTTGTACGCCGATCGTCAGCTCGGCGTTACCCAGCTTTCGTTGACCAAAAACATGGAGAAATTAAGCTCCGGTATGAGGATCAATAGAGCTGGGGACGATGCGTCCGGACTCGCGGTTTCTGAGAAAATGAGAAGCCAGATTCGCGGATTGCTTCAGGCGGAACGCAACATCCAAAACGGTGTGTCCTTTATTCAGGCTACTGAAGGTTATCTTCAGGAAACCCAGGACATCCTGCACCGTCTTCGGGAATTAGCGGTACAGTCAGCCAACGGTATTTATTCGGACGAGGATCGTATGCAGATCCAGGTCGAAGTTTCACAGATGGTTGATGAAGTTAACCGCATCGCAAGTCATGCGCAATTTAACGGCATGAACATGCTTACCGGAGCTTTTGCATTTGATTCACCGTCAGGAAGGATTATGCAACTGCAAGTCGGAGCTAACATGGATCAGAACGCAAGGATCTATGTAGGCGACATGACAACTAAGGCGCTTGGTTTGACAGATTCACAGGGTAATGAAGGTTCACTTTCAATCGCTGACCCTGCGGAAGCAAACCTCGCAATTGGTACTGTAGACAGTGCATTAAAGATTGTTTCAAAACAGCGTGCCGACCTTGGCGCTTATCAGAACCGTTTCGAGATTGCCGCGCAAGGCGTTGCCATTGCGGCAGAAAACATCCAAGCCGCCGAATCCCGTATTAGGGACGCGAACATGGCTTCACAGATGGTTGACTACACGAAGGACAGCATCCTGTCACAGACCGGAACTGCAATGTTGGCTCAGGCTAACCTGCGCAACCAGTCGGTACTTCAGCTTCTTTCGTAGTTCTGATTAATTTAAAAATTGCGGACAAGAGACTTCTGGACGTCGTCTTTTTTTCGCTAGCCGGTAATTTCCGTTGCAAGTAATTTTGTTATGGAAGAACCGGAAGCAGGACAGTGGGGTTCGCGCCTCCACTGCCCTAACTTTTTCTTCTACCATGGATTGGCGGAAGAAAAGCGGACTTTGTCCGCTTATACATGGAGGTATAAAATGTCAGTAGCAAGTGTGGGATTTCCGGTCTCGCCAGTGCCGCCCCCCGATGTTCGGGTGCAAGCTATGAGACAACACGAGACCCAGCCGGAAAAAAAAGTAAAACCTCAGGTGCATGATTCTACAACAGCCGATTTAGAGCGGATAGGACTGGTTTTCAACAAAAAACTTCAGTTTGTCGTGGATCACAGGTCTAATGAAGTGATCGTCAAGGTCATTGATAAAGAGACCGATAAGGTGATTAAGGAACTTCCGCCGGAAGAATTGCAACGGTTGCACAGTAATCTTAGAGAAGCTATCGGTCTTTTGTTTGATGAGATGGTTTAGTGCTTTTTTGAGATTAACCGCTAGTAAGCGGTTTTAGCCTGTTTAGTGGGAGGTTATCAGGTCTATGTCCGATGTTTATATACCTGGGGTAAGAAGCAGATTTAACTCAGACCAGATTATTGAAGGTCTGATGAATGTCGAGCGTATTCCAAGGGACAGAACCGAACAAGGCGTTGAGAATCTCCGCGTACAAAGAGGCTATTGGCAGGAAATAGGTCGCCGTATAACTTCATTGCGTGATAGCGCACGTTTTCTCTACTCTTTCGAGAACCCTTTTAACGAAAGGCTCGCCCGTAGCGGCGATGATTCCGTAATTACGGCAGTTGCAAACAGAACAGCCTCTGAACAAACCTTCTCTTTTTCTGTAAAACAAACAGCCGGGGCGGATCGTTTTCTTTCACGTCCTCTTGATGAAAGAACCACCAGAATAGAAGCCGGAACTTATACATTTTCAGTCGGCAACGATGAAGTTACAATTAATTACAGGGGCGGTACTCTAAGAAATTTTGTTGAAACAATTAATAACCGCGGTCGTGATAAAATAGCCGCTTCCCTTATCGCTGTACAGAGCGGGAAACTTTCCCTTTTAATAGAATCAAAAATACAAGGAGCCGAGAACAGGCTTGGATTTTCCGCAGACGCCGCGACACTTGCGGTTAACATTGGCATGATGGAACGAGGTAATGATACTCGTCAAGATATATCTATCACTGAAAACACAGTACGAAAAAGCGGTCAAAATTCCGCTAACATAAATATAAATAACGGGGCATTGATTACTCCCCCAATGTCAACGGCATCTCTTCCTTTTAACCTTACCGTAAGCGCGGACTCCCCTCTTGTCCTTCGCCTTGAGACACAAACCAGAGTGGAAACAGGCGAGGCTCTTAATCTTGCCCAGCCCCCAAGCGGACCAAGTGTCCCGTCGGGAGGCTCAGTAACCTATGGCGGAATTACAGTTGAAAACGCTCCTTCTACCGCTCCCCTGCCGGAATTTACACCGCCCGCTCCTCCGCCGCGCAATGACGATATGGGGGTTTTAAGCCTAACCTTTTCGGACGGTACGTCGGCGAAACTTCCCGCCATAAGCGATTCAAATTCATTTACGGCAAGGCAGTACAACCTTACGGAAGTCGCGCGCGGCAAAACGATAGTGTCCCTAAACGTTGAAAACTCGAATACCCACCGTGAAGTAACAATCGGAAAAGTAGAAGTTCTTGATCCCACTTCGACAAGCGGCGGTTTAAGACCGTTAAACGCTGTTTCTACAGCGCGGGACGCGATTATCTCAATGGAAGGGATAGAAATTATCCGTCCTTCAAATTCAATTGACGACCTTATTCCCGGCGTTACGTTAAATGTACGCGGAGTTTCAGAAAGACCCGTTGAGCTTAGAGTTACGGGCAATGTAGAAGCGGTAAAAGATGCGATTATCTCCTTTGTGGGAAACTATAATCTCCTTATGACCGAATTAAATGTTCTTACACGCAGAGACGAGCGTGTTATTGATGAGATTTCGTATTTAACTCCTGAAGAAAAAGCCTCAATGAGACAAAGGCTCGGCGCTTTTGCCTCTGATTCTACGTTAACAACATTAAGAGGCAATCTGCAAAGAACGGTAACAGCGCCCTACCCTACCAGTCTTGAAAGAGAACTTGCCCTTTTAACGCAAATAGGAATCACCACCGGAGGAAGCAGAGGCACAGGTTATGATCCTTCACGTCTTAGAGGCTATCTTGAAATACCGGACGAAAGTATTCTTGACGCCGCGCTTGAAACAAAAATGCCGGCAATCAAGGAGCTGTTCGGCAACAATACCTCAGGCGAGGGTATAGCTGATACCGGAGTCGGCTTTAACGTAAACGAGCTTGTCAGATCGTTTGTGGAGATAGGCGGCATTGTTTCTTTAAAAACAAGTACGATTGATTCACGCATAAATCAGGATGAAAGACGCATTCAAAATCTTGATCGCCAGCTTGCGGCAAGAGAACAAGACCTGCGTATTCAATACGCAAGAATGGAAGCGGCTTATGCCCGAATGGAACAACTGTCCAATTCACTCGATAACTTTAGTCAGCAAAACCGCGGCAACAGGTAACCTATGGAAATAAGAATCAATGATCAAAAACTGGATTTTGCCTTGGACAAGGAAAAAATCATAGGAGAAGTATTAGCCGCCCTTGAACAATGGATTTCCGAATCAAGCCACATATTAAGCGGTCTTTCCATTGACGGAGAGAGTATCAGCTCTTCCATGATAGAAACAGCGCTCTCAAAAGAAATTGCAGACGTAAAATGCCTTGATCTGTACACAAACCCGGTTTCAGAACTTGCCGCATCAAGTCTTGTAAATCTTCTTGACGATATAAAAGGATTTGAAAAATGCAGTTTTGAAGAAAAAGGCAATTTTTTTTACGCATGGAAAGAAAGCCCCTGCGGAATGTTTCTTTTTCATCACATGGGCGAGCTTTTTATGTTATGCGAAAATACTTTTTTACACGGCAATATTACCCCCTCTGTACTGTACTCAATAACAGAAGAAAGACTTCGTGAGGTAAACACTCCTACTGATGAATTGGCAAAACTTGAGCCTCTGATAAATGAAATATGCGAAAGACTTGTAGACCTTCCCCTTGATATTCAAACAGGAAAGGACGCGCGAGCCGCACAAACAATTCAAGTTTTTTCTTCTGTCACAGAAAAATTATTCAGGGTTTTCAGACAGCTTGATATTCAGGGGTATTTATCACAATCCGCAGACGGAAAACAGCTTGCGGAAGATATAAATAAATTCGGCGACATAATAAAAGAGCTGTTTCAAGCCTTTGAAAAACAAGATACTGTCCTTGTAGGAGACCTTGCTGAATATGAAGCGGCTGTCAGACTCAAGGAACTTTATCTTTCAATAATAAATAACTGCCGGCAGACGGCGCAGGATGCAAAATGACAAGCATAAATACATTAGGTTTTTTGTTACAGGTAGACATAACAAATTTTCAAATGGATTCAAACACTGATCCAAAAACCCTCATTGGTTTTTTGATTGTAGTTGCCGTAATAGTTACCGTTTTGGTCATTGTAAATTCAAGAAAAGGGACTCCCGGTAAAAAAGGCGGTTCGGGCGGAGGAGGCGGAGGCGGAGGCGCGTCAGGCATTTTCTCCGGTTTTACAATGCGCCGTATCGCCAGAAATATCGGATTAAACAGCGAACAAACAAAAATGCTTGATTATGTTTTAAGAACAGATCAGGTCGCCGACATTGAAAAATCAATTAATACGCCGGCTTTGCTGGACAGGCATTTTAGGCGGGCATACCGTATTATTGAACAAACAACCGGCGCGGAAAAAGAAACCCAGTACAAACTTGCCGTTCTTTTTTCTACCAGAAATTTGCTTGAAAACAGCTCGACAAGCTCCATAACTTCTACCCATCTTATCAAAGAAGAAACGGCTTTAGTCATCAATAACGGCAAGGAAAGATTAAACATCAACCTCCTTTCCGCAAAGGGCGATAATCTTGCCGTTGAAGTCCCCAAAACCGTCCTTGGAAGCCAGATAAAAATATCAAAGGGCACTAGGCTTAGTGTCTTATTCTTTAACAAGAGCAATAAAGGGTTTGCCTTTGAAACCAGAGTTACAGGTTATTCAACCGTTGCCAATCACCCGGCAATGCTCCTTGCCCACTCCAACCAGATAAGGTTTCTTTCGCAGAGGCGGTTTAGAAGGAGGCAGGCGGTTATTGCATGTAATCTGTTTTTAGTGTATGTTGAGGGTAGCGGAAAAAAACAGCGCTTGATAGTTGACAAACGCCGGGTTCAGGGAAATATAGCGGATATTTCTGTCGGCGGATGTTCAATAAAAACCATAGCTCAGGTACAAGTCGGGGCAAGGTTTAAAATTGAGTTTAATCAGGGGGACATGGACTTAGCGGCATTAGGGCAGGTATTAAGGACAAACAGAACTAATATGAATACAATCATTCATGTCAAATTTATAAAAGTTTCTCAAAAATCAATGAATGCGATAAACGCTTTTGTTTATGAGTACGGAAGGGAATGAAATATAAAGGACTTAAAAAGGGCTGAAAAATGAAAATTATTCTTATTAAGGACATGATTAGAAAAGACGTGCCGATTTATTATCGCAAGCTTTATACAGGCGTTGCTGTAATTGAATTTAACAACAAGCAGGGTGATTACCGCATTGATTTTTCCATTGAATACAAGCCTACAGGTCAAAAAGAAATAAATATCTCTTTTATTGATGAAATTGATTACCCTCTGGTTCCTTTAACCAAAGAGATGAAAGAACACATTGACCAACTGGAATCCGCCGCCGGGCTTCCTGATTAATGATTGAGATTATTTCCAATTCTCCCGGTGAAACCACAGCTCTTGGAAAACAAATCGCTGTGTACCTTTGTGCAGGTTCTGTACTAGCCCTTGAAGGCACGCTTGGTAGCGGTAAAACATGTTTAACTAAAGGTATCGCCCTTGGGCTGGGAATAGAAGAGACCATTACAAGTCCTACATATACAATAATTAATGAATACACAAGAGAAGACGCCTCAAAATTTTATCACATTGACGCTTATCGTCTTGAAACGGACAAGGATTTTGAAGATATTGGAGGTGCGGAAATTATTTCCTGTGGCGGAATATCTGTAATTGAATGGAGCGAGCGTCTTTCAAGCTCACTACCCGAAAATGTAATCACCGTCTCACTTAACATAACAGGCGCTGATTCCAGATTAATAAAAATTAACGGGATAGAAAAATTATGAACATCCTTGCTATTGACAGCGCCTGCTCTACCCTTTCTGTAGCTGTCGCAAAGGGAGAGGATATTTATTACACGGAAACAACAGCGGAGATGAAACAATCAGAAATCGTGATGGAGTTAATAAATAGCCAAATGGAGAAAGCGGGGCTAAAACCGGATGAGCTAAACGGCGTTCTTTGCATGGGCGGTCCCGGCTCTTTTACGGGACTTAGAATCGGCTATTCAATAGCAAAGGGGCTTGCCCTTGCTCTGTCAATTAACTTTGCCCCAGTACCAACGCCGGAGTGTATAGCGAACAGTATAACGCAAGGGGTTGCACTCGCGCTGATAGAGGCAAGGAAAAATGCTTACTTTTATGCTTTCTTTAGAGACGGCAATCGTATTACAGACTGTAAGGACGCGGATTCAGCGCAAATTGCCGGGGAAATTAAAGCCTATAACGAAAAAATTATCTTAACAGGTCCTGGCTCAGAGCTGTTCTACCATTCCCTGCCTGATGAAAATAAAAAAAGCCTTATTCCTAATTTTGAGAACAGAGGCTATGCAAAGGATATTATTACTATTGCAAAAAAATTAAAAATATTGGATAATAATAACACTGAATATTTATATTCGGGTCCCGAATATATCAGGAAAACTGATGCGGAATTAAATTTGGCAAAAAACACCGGAAGCTGATATGAGCATTGATGAAGAATTAGAACCACTTGAAGATTCTGAAGACAATAACGAAGATGAGCCCCTTTCAGAGGCGGAAGCCAAAGAAATGGAGTTTGTCTTGTCATCTTCCCATAATCCCTTTAAGTCCAGCATATTTCCTGTATTAATAATTAACAGAGAGTTAAAAATAATTTACGCCAATGATACCTGCAAACAAATGTTTTTAGGCTTCCAAAAACATCTTGGTAAATATTTTTTTGATATATTCGGCAAAGCCTTTGAAATAGAAGACGCGAGGAAAATACGGGACACTATTATAAACGGCGGCAACGGTTTTTCATGGATAGGCACTGCTCTTTTAAAAACACGCGATACTGTTTCCGCGCAGATTAGGGTGCATATTTTTCCCCTAGAAATGGATTTAAAGTCTCCAAGCGACTTTGTCGTAATGTTTGACGATTTTACGGAAGAAAATAAAAATCTTCTTCACTCTGTATTTCTTTCTTTGCTGGAAGCCTCCAAACTTAAAGATAACGACACAGGAAAGCATATTGTTCGTGTCAGTGGATATTCAAAACGGCTCTCACATGAACTTTTTAAAATCGGCGGCGAGGAGTACAAGCGAATTGACGCGGACTTTATTGACAACATCAGTTTTTTGGCGGCGATGCATGACGTGGGAAAAATTGGCACACCCGATGACATATTAAACAAGGAAGGACCCCTTTCTGACTGGGAATGGACTGTAATGCGGGAGCATACCAAAAACGGGGCGTTCATTCTCTCTACCTACCCTAATCCAATGGCAAAAGAAATCGCGCTCTCCCACCATGAAAAATGGAACGGAACCGGTTACCCGTTCCAGCTTGAGGGCGAGATGATCCCCCTTTCCGCCAGAATTGTCGCCATTGCCGATGTTTATGACGCTCTTAGAATGGAACGCAGTTATAAACCTGCTTTTTCTCATGAGGTCGCGGTACAAAAAGTTATAGAAGGAGACGGCTCTCATTTCGATCCAAAACTTATTGATGTTCTAAAAAACGTCTCAGGTGACTTTGAAAAGATTTATAATGAAAACGCGGATTAATCCAGTTCTTCAAAAGCGTCGCATAAAAAACTGTTAAGAAAAAGCATTCTATCCTTTTCTTTCCAGCGGTTAAGTGTCTTTGGTATACATTCTTCTACTGAAATACCGAAACAGTCCTTAAACCAACTTGCGTTTGGTCCTTCAATGTAACGGAAACCCATAAGAAGGCTGTCTTTTAAGAGCGTCTCTGTGTCAATCTCTTCACAAACGGCAGATTTTATTCGTGGCGAGTCTATGTACGCGTCAACGTCGGGATTATATGTAAAACGTTTCGCCGTTTTTGATTTTTCATTGACAATAGTGCCAGACGCAGAAGGACCGGCTCCAAGCCAGCTTTGCATCTGCCAATACCTTATGTTATGAAGAGATTTTTTACCGTCAAGAGCGAAGTTTGAAACTTCATAATGCTGAAAACTATTTTTTATAAGAGCATCGCGCCCGGAAAGCCAAAGAGAATCAGCGGTATCTTTAGTTGGAAGAATAACAGTTTTTGTTTTAATTTTTTCTTTTAAGGGAGTATTTGCCTCTACAGAAAGGCTGTAAAGTGAGATGTGCGACGGCTCGTAGTCAAGAATACGTTTTATGTCTTCCAATACAATTTTTTCGTTTTGATACGGAAGTCCTGTAATTAAATCTATACAAAGCGAGCCGGGAAAATAATTTTTTACGAGGGCAATTCGCTCATTAAGAATATTATGACTACCCTGCCTGTTTATCGCACAACGGGACTGTTCGTTGAATGTCTGTACTCCAAGGCTAAGTCTGTTTACTCCGCCATCGCGGCAAACAGCAAGAAATTCCTCGCTTACCGATTCGGGGTTTGCCTCA
The DNA here is from genome assembly GCA_031254315.1 of Treponema sp. Classification (GTDB taxonomy): domain Bacteria; phylum Spirochaetota; class Spirochaetia; order Treponematales; family Breznakiellaceae; genus WQXQ01. The sequence continues at coordinate 81,895 of JAIRUQ010000007.1, read as the reverse complement.
ACAGTAAATTCGCAAGGTGAAAAACCTTTTATTTTTTTAAGAGCGTCAAACAAGCGGCTGATTTTTGTCCCAAGAACGGAAGGTGTTCCGCCGCCTATGTACACCGTGGGAATATTTTTTACAGCGAAAAATTCTATCTGGCTGTTAATATCGGCGATAAGGGCGTTAAGAAAATTATCGATATAATCAGAGTTTAAATCTTTTGTTTTTATTGAATAAAAATCACAGTAATCGCAGAAGGCGGCGCAAAAGGGGATATGAATGTACAATGATACGTTAGAGTTCACGTTTAGTTATAATAGCTCTATTTTAAATATGGGCCAGAATCTTAACACGGCTTTTGCAGTAATCAATGATGATGAGATCGCCCCCCATGTACGCGAATCATTTGTGTTACTGCGATCATCAGAGATGACAAAACATTCACCGGGACCGAGGATAATTGTGTCCATTCTGTCGGAGAACGGGACAGAGTCATCCCACAACTCTGATGTTTTTGGAATAGAAGGGTGATAGGGTTTTTCAGAAAGCTCAAACTCTGTAAGGCTGTAAGAACTACCGGCGGCTTTTACCCTGAACACATAGTTGTTCATTGAAATTTCATCGCCGGGAAGCGCGATTACCCTTTTAATGTAATACTGCCCTCTTGAAGAAAAAATACTGGCTCTTTGCGCCGTAAAAAATCTGACAACACTGTCTACTAAGCGTAATGGCCATTTTTGTTCTTTATCGCGTCTGGAATCTATCAAAACAATATTTCCGCGCTTAAAAGGAAACGGGTTGTTATCAATTTTATTTTTATTACGGAGCCATGCCGGCGGCGAAAAAGATGAGAATAAAAGCCTATCCCCTGAATTAAGTCCGGGGCGCATAGTATTATTTTCTACTGTCCAGACAGAAAAGAAAAAAGTTGTAAGGCAGTTATAAATAACATATAAAATAATAAATATAAAAATAAATTTTATAAGTTGATAACGTTGTTGTTTTTGCGCCGCATAAGAATATTGTGTCCACTTATCAAACATATTATCCTGCTTAAATAATTTTTCCCATACGCCAGAATGGCCAGTAAATAAACATTCCCTTTCCAAGTACCCTTGATACTTTTACAGGACCAAAGAAACGGGCATCCTTTGAAAAATCACGGTTGTCCCCCATCGGGAAAAATCTGCCCTCAGGAATATACCAGCCAAGACGGCTCTGTGCGAGAAGTTCCGAATAACGGATGTCATGAGGCGCTGATTTTCTCATTGTTTCAAGCCTTGACCTCTCTCGGGCAAATCCGTCGAAAGACTGCATTTCCTCTGTTTGTTTCGCGCTTTGTAGCAATTGCTCCGAAGGCGACATTCCCCTATTAATCCACCCTTGAGACTTTCCATACGCTTTTATCGCGGGGTACTGCTCTTGAGAAATTGATCTGGTTACATGATGATTCCAGCCCCTTTGAGCATTATAATCACTTTCTTCGATCCATCGATCTTCTCCGGCAAACATTATTTTTATATTACCGTTTTCTAAAACTAAATGATCTCCTGCCTGCCCTATCTCCCGTTTTATAAGAAAATGCACCCTTGTCTCCCCTGCCTGATCTTTGTCAATATCCACCAGTGAAAGGGTCAGCATATAGATAATCCTCTGGGCAATGTCAAAGACCACCCCACGGGATATGTAGGACGGGTTTTCAAAAATAATTATATTACTGCGTTTTGGCTGGATTGGGCTTGGGAGCTTTAGAAAGCCGGGAAGCAATTCCGGTCCATATACAAGTTTATTGACAAAAATTTGATCGCCTATATTAAGCGTATCTATCATTGAGCCGGAAGGAATACGGTAAGCCTGCACCCCATATTGATTTATAAGCAAAACCATCCCAGCCGCCCATATAAACGCTTCTAGCCAGTCCAAGGCAACGGGCTTTGCCTTTCGTTTTTCGGTTTTAATATGGCGTACTTTGGCGCGATGAGTTAAGAATTTCTCAGTAATTAGTTGAACCCGGTCAAAAAAGTCTATTTGTTTTGAATCATTTGCCATTTGTTCTATTTTAACATGACTTTAATGGTCAAGCAAGGGGGAATTCGGCAAAAATATCTTATATTTTCATAAAAATACACCATAATATCTTTACATTACCATAAAAATCAATATAAAATAGTATTATCTTACGTTGTAGGAAAATCCCCTGGGGGAAACACAAAAGAGGAGAGTGTATATGAAAAATATGTTTAAAACATTTGGAGCTATGCCGTGCATAGCGCTTATCGCCTTTATCGCGGTAATGGGATTTTCAATGGTAAGCTGTGAATCTGATGATCATGACCCGGACGCTGACCCGGCGAAATTTTATGGATCGTGGAAAAGGTCTGCAGTACTCGAGGATAATATAACAGTGCTAACGATAACATTCGATGAGAGTGGTTCTTTTTCTATTAATCCTGGCACCCAGTATCAAGACCAGTATTACGTTACTACTGGGCTCAATCAAATCAGGTTTCGTATAGCTGGAACTACTTATACTTACAAATACAAGTTAAATGATAATACCGTTAAACTTACCGGTTCCGGTAACCATATTACATTCAACGGCACTTACATCAAGGAATAACGCCGGAATGCGCTATTTTTAAAACAAGCTCTCGTATGAGAGCTAAAAAATTTTAAGGAGTTGTTTTATGAAAAATAAACTTTTAATTATCGCCATGGTCGCGGTAATAGGGCTTTCGACGGTAACTTGCGAGCTTAGCGAAATGTATGAATCGCATGCATTCGATATATTCTTTTACGGTAAATCATGGGAAAATAAGCCAGATAAGGCTGATGCGAATGGCAATTTCGGAAAATTTAATATAGAGGCTAAAAAAGTAACCTGGACAAATTCTGATAATACTGCAACTTGGGTAGGTGAGCTTTTAAGCCTAAAGAGAAATGATTTGGGTCAGCATGATGCCAAACTTAAAATAACAAATGTAACGGGTAATAATCCGCATAATATTACAAACGGCACTACCGTAAACTTTAATACCTATTACTCGTTCGAATCTTATAAATTGCCTAACAGTTCTGTTAGTTGGCGTTACTGGATAGTTTATAATGGTAAATGTTACTACGAAAATGGTGTCGTACCAGACGGAAGAAAACCCGTAGAAGAATAGAACTATGAAAAACCTTGTAAAAGAGGAAGATCAAAGGGAAGATTGCGGCGTACTGACAATGCGCGGCAGATGAGACACTGAGCAATGAGTAATGGTAAGGGTAAAATCTTAACTTTGCTCATTGCTCACTCTTTCGGGTTATATTGACAATATCATAAAAATCAACGTAAAATAAAAATTATATATAAATTGTACTTAAGGAGGGTATTAGTTTGATAAAGGCTATTGCAAAGCTTATTCTTGCCTTAAACGGCAATGTTAAAAGAACTCAGATAGCGGCTGGTTTCGCTTGGGGAACGCTGTTGGGTTTAATTCCGGCAGGTAATCCGTTTTGGATTGTCTTGTTTTTAGTTTCATTCTTTTTTTTACACAACCACGGGGCAAAAATCGCCGCGCTCGCTCTGGTAAAGATCATTTATCCAACATTTGTATACCAAATAGATGCCTTGGGCTGGTTTGTACTTCATATCGAATCCTTTGAGCAGTTTTTTACTACAATGTACAATACGCCATTTGTGCCATTTACCAAATTTAACAATACGCTGGTTATGGGCGGACTTACAGCTGGTATTATACTTTGGATTCCTGTTTACATTGCCCTAGTGCTGTTTATTCCTCTTTACCGCAACACCATAGCCGTCAAAATAAGGAATTCCAAATTTATCAAAGCCATAATGAAATTCCCTCTTCTTTCAATGATTGATAAAGCAATAACAAAAGGTTAAGGAGCGAAAAATGAATAAAGAACCAAAACCGGGAAAAACTCCGTGGGCTTTTAAGAAACCAATTAAGAAAAATACTTTAGAAAAAAAGTATTTAAAAAATATTGAACATCCGCAGGATAATAAATTTTTTCGAGACTGTTTTGAGTTAAAAGACGACTTTTATGTTATACGCCAGCCTTTAACAAAGGATGAGGTAAAAAAACTAAAAGGTTTGATTAAAGTCGTTAAGGCAAACCGTAAAGGAGCGGTAAAAGTTGTTCCGCTTCTCTTTGCCGCATCCGTAGTCGGCGCTATTGTTATTTTCTTTGCCGTCTTCGCAAATCCGCTTTTAGGAAGAGCGCTTGAAATGGGACTGGAAGCTATATTTGAAGCAAGAGCCAATGTTCGCGGTTTCCGTCTTACTGTGGTTCCTTTAGGGTTTCGCATTGGCGGAATAACCGTAGCTAACAAAGATGCCCCGATGACAAACCTTTTTGAAATGCAAACAACAAGAATCCTCCTTAGAACACAGGCTATCCTTCGCGGTAAAGTATATATCGAAACAATTCGCTGTGATGCAATCCGTTTCGGAACAGAAAGAAAAACATCCGGCGCTTTACCGGGATGGGTAAAAAAAGAAAAACCGCCAAAGGCAGAGAGTGACGCGCCGCCGCTTATCGACTTGCAAAATTTCGATGCTATGGCTCTTTTAAATCAGGAGTTCGATAAATTAAATACTCCAAAACTCTATGATGAGGCAATCAACACATACAACGAGCTTTCTACAAAATGGACAGCGCAGGTAGAAAACACAACCAAAAGAGTCGAAGAAGTGCGCACTGTTTCACAACCGATTATGGCTCTAAACGCAAGTTCTATCCGTGATATCGAAACACTCAGAACTACGATACAGCAAATAAATAACGCCGTTACTACCGTACAAGCCGCCGCAAATGACGCGACAACTATTGCCCGCAATTTGGAAACCGATGTTAATAGGGCAATCCAAATGGAGGCAAATGCGCGTAACTCAATCACAAATGACATTAACCTTTTAAAATCGTATATCGACCTTGACAGCGGAGCCGCTTTTGCCGTGCTTGAGCCGTTTCTCCGTGATATGCTCTCAGGAACGGCACAACAGTATTTGGATTACGGGCTTATCGCGCTGGACGCTCTTCAAAAAATAAAGGCAAACTCAGCGCAAAAGCCAAAAACAGAAAAACCACCTAAACAAAAACGTGTTGTTTTTAAGGGTAGAGACGTTCACTTCCCGACCAGAAGTTATCCCGCATTTTATCTTGGCGAACTTGCCTCTGATTTTACCATTGATTCATGGAATTGGGCTTTTGCTTTGCGTGATGTTAGTTCTGATCCCGATCTTACGAATAAACCTGTTACTCTGGAATTCGCTACTTCAGAAGAAGGCAGAAGTATAAACAGGCAAGTTACATTTAACGGTAGTGCTGATTTTAGAAAGTCCACAAATGAAAGGTTCACCGCTTTGGCAAACGCTAACAATTTTTCTGTTAGCTTGGGAGATGATTTAAGCGGAATCGGAATAAAAGGGCTTACAGGTCTCGGTAATTTTTCTGTAAATATGAAAGGAAATGTTGACGATAGTTTTTCCGCTGGAGCCAATATATTGCTAAATAATGCCCGTCTTGTTGAACCAAGCGGCACTATTGCCGAAGCTGTCGGCATAGCGATTGAGGAAGCTCCAAATGTTACTCTTGGCATTCAATACGCTCACCATATCGGACGCAGTGACGAATTCAAGATAACAACAAACATATTTGAATTAATCGGTCAGGCATTTAAGCGTATAGCCGAGCGTTATGTAAGCGCGGCAATCGCGGAAATTGAAAGAGTGTTACGCCAAAAGATCGATGAATACATTGGCGACAGATTGGGCTCAAAAGAAGATGTTGACCGGCTTTTAGCTATAGCAAAAGGCGACAGGGCGGCTATGGATCAGATGAAAAACGCCTTAGATGCCAAGAAGAATGAGTTTGAGCAAAGAATAACTTCTATGGCAAACGAGGCTGTTCAACAAGCTACACAGCAAGCACAGCAGGCGATTCAAAACGCACTGCCGTCCTTGCCAAGTTTCCCGAGACGCTAACAACAAAGAATAGGGAGATGGAACACGGAGAAAGTAGAGAAATCTATTAAAACTCCGTGTTTCCTCCTGCAAACTATTGGTATTTACTTCAACTTTTTTGTGTTTAATTTAGGCAGAGAGTCTGCCTTGTTTTGCTATGTAACATTTTCCCAAAAATCCCCTCACCGCTTCAGGCGCGTTTATTTGGCGGGTATTTATATCCTCTTGTAAATATCCTAAAAACTTTCATAATAACACCACATTGACCTTGACATTATTTCCTAAATTTAATATATTATGTGTAAAATATAGAAATTTAGGAGACTCAAATGAAACGCTCTTTAATTCTTTTTACCGTTTTAGCTCTTGCGTTACCTGTTATTGTTTCAGCCCAGCAGGGAGCGTCAGGTGTCCGTGATTATGTAGGTCTGATAAATCAAAGCTATCATCCAAGTATTGTCTCTTATTTTGAGAAGTTAAAGGCAGAAATGCAAAGGCAGGGAGCAACCGATGCCGCCAGAGCGGTAGATATCTTTCTAAGCGGCGGTTTTGGCTCCGGCTTTATTTATAACGATGCTCGCGGAAATTTTTATGTAATAACAAATAACCATGTTGTTTCACAGGCGCATAGTCTGTCTATTACATTTGAACGCACAGACGGAACCAAAACAAAAATTGAGAATTTAAGGATAATTGCCACAGACGTAGAAACGGACTTGGCGATTCTCGCACTCCCGGAAGGAGTAAGACCTTTAGTTCAGCGCGGCTTAACATTGCTTACAAGAACAATTGAAGAAGGTGAAGATGTGTTTTCAGCCGGATTCCCCGGCTTGGGAATAACGCCGCTGTGGCAGTTCGGGCGCGGTATGGTTTCAAACGCTGTTGCAAGATTTCCAAAAAGTTTAACCGATGAAACCCTTTTGGGACCGTTTATCCAGCACACCGCTCAGATTGATGCCGGGAATTCAGGCGGTCCTCTTTTGGTAGCGCAAAGTAACGCTCCGTCCGGTTATGCTGTTGTGGGTATTAATACTTTAACAGGTGTTGGCAGGCAGGCGGCAAACTACGCTATTCCGGTAAACAAAATTCAACCCTTTATTAACAACGCGTTAAACCCAAGACCAGAAACATTCAGAGCCGCCCTTGACGAAAGACTTGAAAAATTTGTAGAAGGAATTTCTGGAAGAGCCGCTTTTTATTCTCATATTTCTGAGTTTCTTTCCACCGTCTGTATTGGTGAGAATGCCGAATATGCCTTTGAAGAAATGCTAAAAAAAGCAAATAGACTTGTCGTAAGAGATTTTTTTAAACAATGCGAAGAAAATGTAGTAGGAGCTATGGGTATTGCCATAGCATGGACAATTCAAGAAAATATCCATATAAGCGGCAATTTAAACGCGGTCGTTAAAGAAGTAACAGGGGATGGTGAAGAATACACTGTGGTCTTTACTATTAATAACAGGGATGTAAGTTCTGTATGGATAAGAGAATACGGCAACTGGCGCATTAAATCTTTTGGTACTATCGCCGCCGGAGATCCATCGCTTATTAACCGCAGGGAAACTCAAAAAAAGTTGCGGTTAGATTCTGAGGTTCATCTTGAACTTGGCTACGCGAACCTTTTTGATAAAGCGCCTAACGCCTTTTATGCTTCATTTTCTTATACTTTCATAGGTCTTAATCTTTATACTACCGGTTCTGATTTTATTGCGCTTGGAGTATTCGCGGATATTAAATTTTCAATTCCAGCAGGCAACATTGGCTTTATGCCATATATAAGACTAGGTTTTTCTTTCATTAGTGATCAGGAATATAAGGACGCTCAGAAAGCGGAATGGGGTTCCGGTGGTTTCGATTCCCAAATGGCATTCTTTGCGCAGTTCGGTCTTAAAATAACAACAAGCTATGTACCCGGGCTTTTTATAGGCGGTGGGTTCCAGTTTAATTACACTCCTCTTGGAGATGACTATGCAATGGAAAGAGCCTTGGCGATAACCGTGGGTTATATGTTCTAAAAGCAAGTTACCCCGCGAGCGACGAAAGTTTCTCGCGGATAAACTCGCTCTTTTCTTTTAAGCCGATATTGCCTGTCGTAAGAAGCACAACATTTGGCTTCTTTGTATCAAGCTTTACCTTTCCGCCGGACTCTTGTATCATGCGCACCAGTTTTTCAACTTTTACGCGAGCCACTTTCGCGAATTCTATTCGTACAACGCCTTGCCTTTCCTTTAGCGAAGAAACCGCTAACTCCCTGCAGATGATCCGTATCTCAGATAGCGAAAGCAGGGATTCAGCAGAATCGGGCAATTGTCCGAAGCGGTCAATAAGCTCCGCATAGACGCGTTCCAAATCGTCCTTGTCGCGTATCGAGGCAATCATTTTATAGACTTCCATTTTTTCCTGCGCGGAATCAATGTAAGAGTCGGGAATGAAACCCGAATATTCCAGTTCCAGCATGGTTTCAGTTTCCGCTTCATAATTGGAATCTTCAAGACGGCGCACAGCGTCATCAAGCATTTTTATGTAGAGGTCAAAGCCTACCGAATAAATATCGCCTGACTGCTCCCTTCCAAGAAGATTTCCGGCTCCGCGGATTTCCATGTCCTTCATCGCTATTTTAAAACCGGAGCCAAGTTCCGTAAAATCCGATATTGTTTGAAGCCGCTTCATAGCGATCTCTGAAAGCGCTTTTTGTTCAGGATAGAAAAGATAAGCGTAAGCCGTCCTGTCGGAGCGCCCTACCCTGCCCCTAAGCTGGTAAAGTTGAGCAACTCCGTACATGTCGGCGCGGTCGATGATGATTGTGTTTACATTGGGAATATCAATCCCGTTCTCGATGATTGTCGTAGAAACCAAAACTTGAAAGCCGCCGTGAATAAAGCGGCGCATCACATCCTCAAGATCAATAGCGTCCATTTGTCCGTGGGCGGTTTCTACCAGCATTTCAGGAAGAAGACGCTCAAGTTTGAGCCTTATCTCTTTTAATGTTTCAATACGGTTGTGAAGGAAAAAAACCTGTCCGCCCCTTTCAACCTCCCTGCGGATTGCTTTTACTATCAATTGTTCGTCGTATTCTTCTACAAACGTCTCTATCGGTCTGCGACCGGGAGGGGCTGTAGCTAAAAGGCTCATGTCGCGGATTTTTACAAGGCTCATGTGCAATGTACGCGGAATCGGCGTCGCAGAAAGGGTTAGACAGTCTACATTTGTTTTTATTTCTTTAAGACGTTCCTTGTCTTTTACGCCAAAACGCTGTTCTTCGTCAATTACAATAAGTCCAAGGTTTTTGAATTGCACATCACGCTGGATGATGCGGTGAGTGCCTATTAAGAGATCAATCTCACCCTTTTTTAACCGTTCAAGTATAATGCGCGTATTTTTTCTGTCTACAAAACGCGAAAGCATGGCGACATGGACTGGAAAACGCGCAAAACGCTCGATAAAATTTTCATAGTGCTGTTCTACAAGGATTGTCGTAGGGGCGAGAAAAGCCGCCTGCTTCCCGCCCATTACAGCTTTGAAGCACGCTCTAAGAGCGACCTCTGTTTTTCCGTAACCGACATCGCCGCAGACAAGCCTGTCCATAGGAGAAATGCTTTCCATATCGTTTTTAATTTCTTGAATGCAGTTTAATTGATCTTCTGTTTCTTCAAACGGAAACGCCGCCTCAAACATTGTCTGCCATTCTGAGTCTTTTGGAAAAGCATAGCCTTGCGCTTTTTTGCGTTTTGAATACAACTCAATTAATTTTTCCGCGATATCTTCAACGGACTTCTTTACCCTGCCCTTTCGGTTTTCCCAGCTTTTAGAGCCAAGCGTATCAAGGCGGGGCGGCTGTCCTTCGTTGCCAATGTAGCGCTGGACAAGGTTAAGCTGTTCAACAGGAACAAAAACAGTCTCTTCACCTGCGTATTCAATTTTTATATAATCCCTTTCATGTTCCAGCGCATTTAGCCGTTCAATCCCCTTGAACAAACCAATGCCGTGATTTACATGGACAATGTAATCGCCTGGGTTTATTTCTACAAATGTTTCGATAGGGCTTGAACGTACTGTTTTTAATGAATGCGGCGGACGTTTTCTCCTGCCAAAAATTTCATTTTCCTGAATAAGAATCAATTTTATATCCGGCAGTGAAAATCCGGCGGTTAAAGGACTTGCCATTATGAAAAGAGAATTGTGCGGCTCAAGGAGAGTTTTTATGCGCTCCGCCTGCACCTGCGATTCCGCCGCGATTACAATCTGCCAGCCGCTGTTTAAAAGAGAGGAAAATTCTTCTTTTAGATAATCTATATTGCCAAAAAAACTGCGTCCGGGTTCGCATGGCAGTTCAATGTGGCAGACTCCTTGTCTTGCCTCCCCCTTAATCGATCTAAAAGAAATAACACGGGAAGATTTTTGCGTATAGTTTTCAAGCAGATCGCTAAATTTTAAAAGCAGACGCTCAGGCAGAGGATATTCGTTCTTTTCCCGTACCGCTCTTGAGTACAACCCCTGATATTCGCGCATAAGGCTTTCATGCGCGTTCTCCAGCCGCTCCCTGTCAACTAACAGCATGGTATCTTTTGGCGAAATATAATCGAGAAGGCATGAAGGCTTTTCAAAGGCAAGAGGAAAAAAAAGTTCCTCTCCCTTTATGCTCCGGTACGAAATCAACTCTTCGATTATTGCTTTGCCTTTGTTGGAAAATTCTTTAAAAGAGGCAAGATTTTTTTCCAGCGCTTCAATACGATCATCTGTCCAGACAACTTCTTTCATCGGGCGAATTGTCAACTCCGCGAACTTCGCGTTGCCCGTCCCCTGCATTACAGGATCAAATTGTTTTATTGTTTCTACCCTGTCAAAGTCAAAGAGAACCCTGTACGCGTCTTCATCACCGCCCATAAAAATATCAAGCACTTCTCCGCGAAGGGCAAACTCGCCGACAGCCTGCACTCTGGGGACGCGTGTGTAACCGTAGGAGACAAGAGTTTTCGCAAGGGCGCTTGTATCAATCTGCCCCCCCTCTTTTATTGAAACAAGCAGGTCTTTTATATAACCGCCCGGAGGCAGGGGCGTAAGGAGCGCCCTCTCGCTTATTATTACAATACCTGTGTTTTTTGCCGCGAGAACACTGAGCGCTTTTACTCTCTCGCCAAAGATAGGCGAAAGAAGATTTAACTCACGGTAAGGCGCTGTCCCCCACCAAGGGAATTTAATACAGGAAATGTTCGAGGCGGCTAAATCGAGCATAAAATCGTCCGCCAGAGTTTCATGGGGGACAATCACAAAAAGCCGCCCGCCGGTTTGCGTGTGGATTTTGGCGGTTAAAAGGGCACTAAAAGCCCCTTCGCTCCCCTCAATTTCTATGGGGAATTTTCCGTCTTTTACAGCGGAAGAAAGGGCAAAAACAGCCTTACAGACGCTTGTTTTGCTTAAAAGATCAGGAAAAAATAAGGTATTCATACAAATCTACCGATTAGTATATTATAGAAGTGTGTTCAGTTTGAATACCCGCGTCAAAGACGTGAAATCTTCTAATAAGGAAATAAAATGAATAATTTTTACCGGTTGCCGGCTTTGTGCCTTTTGTTATTAATAGCGGGATTCAGCGTTCAGCTATTCGCGTATGAGGATTCACCCGGAGAGGTTGAGTTTAACATTCGTTTCTTTGACAGGCGGATTTACTATGTAGAATCCGATTCTATTAATGTTCAGATCACCATTACAAACAATAGCCCCGCTCCTTACCGTTTTAAACTTGCCGATGACAGGGCTTTTTCCGTTGATTTTGATATCAGGACAATGACAAACCGTCTTTTGCCCGCGGCGGATTCACTAACCAGAAAAAGGACTGTAAACAGCCATGTTTTTTTCCGTGAAGTTACAATAGAAACCGGAGAGTCCTTTTCATTTATGGAAGACCTGCGCGATTATGTGAGTTTTTCACAACCCGGCTCTTTCAGGGTGCGGGCAAGAGTTTACCCCGAACTTATACGTTCAAATGCCACACCTGCAATCGAGTCAAATTACTTGACCCTTAACATACGCCCCGCCGTTGTCCGCGGACCGGATAATATCCCTCTTGAAATGGACGTTGCAACAGGGGCTGTTCTTGTACGCCAGAGGATTCCGCCGGACGAAGTAGTAACTTATATGTTGACTGCCCGTCAGCAGTCCCAGTGGGAAAGATACTTCCTTTACCTTGACCCACAACAATTGCTTATACGCGATCCGGTTCTAAGGAACAGGTACAATGCCGAAAACGAAGCGGGAAGGCGGCGCATGGTCGCGGAATACAGGCAAAATATGCAGAATTCCGTCATTGACGGGGATATTGTTACGATACCCACAACCTTTAATATACTGAATACCCAATACAACAATTTTGAGGGAACTGTTACCGTAATGCAAAGATACAGAATGCCGAATTTCACCGAATTAAGACTTTATACATATTTTCTTGAAAAAAATGACAATTTCTGGATGATTGTCAACTATGCGGTACAGGGCATGGGCACTGAAGCAAACAATTGACAACGGTATTATAATTGGATAGGATAGATTAGTGAGCAAAAAAGCAATAATTATTACTGACGGAACAGAGGTAATTAATCAAGTCTCCGATAAAATCTCAGATGCTTTAACCGGATTTAACGTAAAAATTTGTCCGGCTGAAGAATTTGTAGGTAACGAACTGCTTCCTGCGGATGTTTTTTTTATTGGTTGTGAAAAGTCTTCGCCAGCATCATTTGACTATCTTGAAGATTTTCTTTCTCACATTAACCTTGCGTCAAGAAAATGCGGCGTTTTTTCAGTTGAAGAGAAAGTAAATAAATACCTGCTTTCATTGCTAAGAGACAGCGAAGCTGACGCTGGAGCGCCTCTTCTTGCGGAAAACGGCAAAACAGAAGACAAAGCCGTTAAAAAATGGATTAAAAGTATTACTTGACTTATTAGGAAATATGTTAATGTTAAACCTTGATGATTATATAAGAAAAGTTCCCGACTTCCCAAAAAAAGGTATTCTTTTTTATGACATCACAAGTATCCTTGCCTCCCCTATTGCATTTAAGTACTGTATAGAAAAAATGGCAGAAATTTACAAAGACAAAAACATTGACGCTGTTGCCGCGATAGAAGCTCGCGGTTTTTTATTTGCCGCCGCGTTTGCCTTTCACGTGGACATACCGTTAATTCCAATCCGCAAAAAAGGCAAACTCCCCGGAGTGTGTTTGTCAAAAAAATACGACCTTGAATACGCTCAAGCTGAGATTGAAGTCCATCTCGCCGATGTTCCAAAAGGCAAGCGCATCCTTCTTACCGACGACCTTATAGCGACCGGAGGCACATTAAACGCCGCCCGTTCCCTTTTAATCGAAGGCGGAGCCGAGGTTCCCGATATTTTCGGCGTAGTGGGGCTTCCGTTCCTCAACTACAAAAAAATACTCGACCCAACCCCTGTCACCACACTAATTGACTATAACGCCGAGTAATTGACACGCCCCAAATAAATTGCTATATTGTTCGCATAGAGAATTGGCCCCTTCGTCTATCGGTTAGGACATGAGATTCTCAATCTTAAAAGAGGAGTTCGATTCTCCTAGGGGCTAATACAAAATACTAAGATTAATTTAACAATTACAAAAAAAATTATAACTAGAAATAATCGAGAATCGAACTCCGTAAAGCCCGCCGAGCGAATGCGAGGAAAAGGCGACAGGATGTCGCCGGCAGGGCTTGAAGGCGGCTGGAAGGAGGCGGCAGGACGCCGCCGACTGGAAGCTCGATTCTCCTAGGGGCTAATATAACTTTTTGTATGTCCTTATCTTGTAACGAATTAGCTATGTCAAAAACGAAGTGATCCGCAAAATGATTTACAAAACTCGCTAGTATACCTATAATTGTCATAGGCAAGGAAGTACCAGAACCCCCTCTACTAAATCTGAGGCTCAAAAAAACTGGCTACTTATGTTGAATGTCTAGAGGTGCGGTAGGTTATCTTATTTCCGGTATAAATAATTATTTACAAAATATACTAATTGTGCTAAAATTTGTAAAAGGGGTGTTTATCTGAAAAATATAATAATTAAACTTGTTAACTCATCTGTAATAACAGGTTCTATTGTTCTTTGTATTCAGGCTATTTTATCTTTTTTTCTTTTAGAAATTAAAAACTACTCATATATTCTTGCACTATTAGTAATAATGTTACTATTATATGTCGTTATTATTTTAATAAAAAGTAATTTTAATCTTCCTGAAAAATTTGCTGGAAAATTACCTTATAATATGGAAATAAAAGATTCAAAATATGACATAAAAAAAATGTGTAGCATGGCAAAAAAGAAAATCCTTTTAGTAGGTCCAAACCAGAGCTATATATTCGGATATGAAAAACAAGAGCAGTCAGACAAGATGTTTAAAAACATTATAGGTGAAAAAATAATCAATGATTCAGTAGATATTTTTATTGTAATTATGGATTATAAGCAAGAATGGATTAAAACATTAAATGCTTTATCAAGCGGCAATAGTGAAGCTCAATATAAAATAGAAGAAAACAGAATTGATAGTTATTTAAATAATTTTGATGAGCGATTAAAGATTATGTATAAAAATCAACCAAAGAATGTTAAAAAAATAGAAGAACATTTATCAATTTATAAGGTAAATTATTCGCTAAATTCAATCTGCCTTATTGATGATAAACGAGGATACTTTCAGCTAGTTGATAATAATACTGGAGGTAGTAAAAGATTAATATTTTATATCAATAACTCCGATAAGAGGATTATTGATAATATTTATTCAAAGCTTTCATGTTCTGAATATGAAAGTATTTGGAGAAAAGAGACTAATAATTCTATTTTAAATGTCAATTAAAAAAGTAGTGTGTAGGAGTTAGAAAAGTCTGTAGAGCTTCGGCAAGACAAAAAATCAAGAAAGGAATGCGCGTAAGTACAAGAACGCGAGAAGAAGGAGATGTTCAAGAAATAAGTATATTTTACCACGAAGTTGCATGGAGAAAGTAGAAAAAATTACTAAAACTCCGTCTTCCTTTCGTAGTTAATATTCTACACTGACAACCTCGTCCATAGATGAAGTATGGAGAAAACTTACCCTATACTATCCCTGATAATCGACACGACAGAGTTATGATTGATCCTGACAATCTTTTGTTCACGTTCGTAACTTTCTGTGGAATCGGACGCGTGAGCTGTATTGACCATTACACTGCTTCCAAACTCCTTGCGAACCGTTCCGTCAGGAGCCTTGAGAGGGTCTGTAGGACCTAAAACATCGCGTATTTTTTTAACAGCGTTCTCGCCTTCGTAGACAAGTATCATACATTTAACATCACCGGGTTTATCAAAGTCTTCCGCCGCTTGAGATAAAGGGTTCCTACCTGACATAAATTCTACAATTTGATGAAATTGATTTTTCGCGCATTCAGTGCCAATATTTTTTTCCAATGATTCAGCCAACTCTTTGACAAATGAGAAGCTAAACTCTTTTTCAATAAGTTCAAGCGCTTTTTTTCCAAAAGCCGGAGCTAATTTTTCTTTGAGTACTGCTTCTACAGGACCGTAAAAATCAAGGGCTTGCGCGAGTGAAAAACGGTGAATCTTAATGCCGACTATACGAAGACCCGTGCGTGAAAACATATCGATAATCGCTCCGGGACGTGAAGAATTATGTTTCCAGTTATCGGGCTTAATTATTACAAGGGTTCTTTCTATCTTTGAAGGATCGGAATAGACAACATTATGGACAAGGTTCTCTTTATCCGCGAGGAAATCAGCGAAAAACTTGAGGTCATTATTTGCCTCATCTTGTTGTCTTGGCGTAAGAACGGCGGGCTCAAAATAACGGACTTCCTGCGGATTATCCGCTGAAAAAATCAAATCCGAATATGTGTCACGAATTGTTTCTCCCGCCAGAGCGTCAACTTCTACATGCTGGGTGTATAAATGTCCGCAAGCGTTAAGTAACTGTTCGCAGGGATTTTCTCCTTTGAACAGAAGAAAGAGCGTCCTGTGCGCCCTGCCGCCTGAGGGACCAAAATACTGTTTTACATAATCTGCAAGAAGAACAAGCTGATTAGACGGCGCTCTCTCTTTCAGGGAAATAGCGTACTTTTCGGCAAATGCCTGATCCGGCGTAAATATTTGGGCTCCTACCAACTCAAGGTCTGTACGCATTAATAAACGGGAAAGAACTCCGCCTGTTCTACTTTTTGCTACAGTGTACGGTGTAACAAGAACATAAGATAAAGTTTTACTCATATCATTAATATAAACTATATTTTATTTTATTTCAACCGCTGATATTCGCGCGAAAAGCGCCGTTACCTTTCCTGTTTTTTTTCAAAATGTGAGAATTCAAGACTAAAAGACGCTCTTCCCTGAGTTACACTGCGCAAACTGGTCATAAAACCAAACATTTTCTCCATAGGCGCGCGGGCTTTTATTTCATCAATGTCGGTTTTTGAGTTCATGCTTAATATTTGCCCTCCGCGCTGAGTAACAAGACTCATCGCCTCGCCGACAAATTCATGAGGACAGGTAATATCGACAGCCATTATAGGTTCAAGCAGTATGGGGCTTGAGGCGCGGCAGGCTTCATCAAAAGCCATGCTGGCGCAGGCTTCAAACGCGAACTCTGTTCCGGTTTGTTCCGAATACTGAATATTTTTAACTGTAGCCGTTATATCAATACACGGGTAACCCATCACTATACCGGAAGAAAACGCCCCGTTTATGCCACGTTCAATAGCGTCAAGAATTTCTTCGGGTATATCGCCCCTGCCTGATGTTGTCTTTGCGCTGTAAACATATTTATTGCCGCTTCCGCGTTGCGCGGGTTCTACACACAAAGTAAGTGTTGCCGCGTTTTCCTTTCCAGCGAAAACTTTTGAGAAACTTTCGGTGTGTTCAGTACTCTTGCTTATCGACTCACGGTATGTTACCTGAGGGTTTCCGACCTTAGCGCCAAGTTTGTAATCTTTAAGTATTCGCGTAACAAGAACGTCAAGGTGCAACTCTCCCATGCCTGAAATAATAAGCTGACCTGTTTCTTCGTTTTCCCTTATAGTGAAAGTCGGGTCTTCCTTTGAAAGAAGCGCGAGTATATCTTTTAATTTATCCTGATCAGAAATTGTTTTTGGCTCAATCGATATTGAAATGACAGGCTCGGGGAACTGCATTTTTTCAAGCACAACGGGCAAATTTTCAGCGCCGACTGTATCTCCTGTCTGCGCCAGTTTCATCCCGATAATAACGCCGATGTCTCCCGCGGAAAGGGTGTCAATAGGCTCCGATTTATTTGAGTGCATTCGTAAAATCCTGTTCGCCCTCTCTCGCTTTTTCTTTCCAACATTGTAAACAGAGCTTCCCGACCTAAAATATCCTGAATACATCCTCACATAACAAAGGCTTCCGGCTTCACGGTCATTTTGAATTTTAAATACAAGTCCAAGCGGCTGTCCCTGAGTACTGCAAGGTATCGATACCTCTTCATCTTTTTTTAAGTTATGCCCTATTGCCGGAGCGACTTCATCGGGGGCGGGAAGATAATCTACAATAGCGTCAATTACAGGCTGAACGCCCAAATTTCGCCGTGAAGCCCCGGCGAACATTGGAAGGAGCTGGCGTTTAATCACTGCCTTGCGAAGTTCGCTCTTTATTAAAGAGGCTGTGATTTCTTCACCGGCGAGATATTTTTCGGTAACTATATCTGAAACGCCGGAAAGAGCGTCTATCAGTTTTTCACGGTATTTTTTCGCTACTTCTTCACGTTGGGACGCTACCGGAGAAAAAGTCATCTCCTCGCCGTTATTTTCCCAGTGAATTTCTTTCATTTCTATCAGATCAATAACGCCCTCAAATGAGCTTCCGTTACCGATTGGAATTTGCAAAGCTACATTATTTATTTTTAATTTGTTTTTTACATCTTCAAGCACAAAGAAAAAATCCGCGCCTACACGATCCATTTTGTTCACATAACCTATACAGGGAACATTGTATCTGCTTGCCTGCCGCCATACGGTTTCTGTCTGCGGTTCAACTCCGTGAACAGCGTCAAAAACAGCCACCGCTCCGTCAAGAACACGAAGGGATCTCTCCACTTCGGCGGTAAAATCGACATGACCGGGAGTATCAATAATATTGATTTGATGATCTTTCCAGTAAGTGGTAGTCGCCGCGCTTTGGATTGTTATTCCGCGCTCCTGCTCCTGTTCCATCCAGTCCATGATCGCCTCGCCGTCATCGACTTCGCCAATACGGTGGCTCTTTCCTGTATAGAAGAGGATTCTCTCTGTCGTGGTTGTCTTACCGGCATCAATGTGAGCCATGATGCCGATATTACGCATTTTAGACAACATAAAAACTATTAAAAGAACGAAAAGTACGAGATAAATATACCTGCTATTACAGCTGAACCTATGGTACTTGAGACAATCGCTCCCATTGCGTGCATTAAAAGATGGTTATCAGGATTGTACCTCTGACCAATCTTCTGTGAAATACGCGCCGCCATCGGCATCGCTGAAACGCCGGAGTTCCCGATAAGCGGATTAACCTTTCCACCTGTTAACACGCAAAGAAGTTTCGCTACAAGAATGCCGCCTACGGTTCCAAAGGCAAACGCAAAAAGACCGCAAGCGATAATTATTAACGTATCAGGTCTTAAAAAAGCCTTCGCTGTGGCGGAAGAGCCGATGCCGAGAGCGACTAAGAATGTTAATATACTTAACAGATCGTTTTGGAACGCGCGCACATAACGATCCGCTACGCCGCTTTCCTTTATTAGATTACCAAGCATTAACATTGCTACTAACGCTCCTGCCGCCGGAACTAAAAGCAGGACAACAATTCCCATAATAATCGGGAAAAGAATTTTCTGCTTTTGGGTAACTCTTTTGGGTTCCGGCATAACAATTACGCGTTCTTTTTTGGTAATTAGAAGTTTCATTATCGGGGGCTGAATAAACGGAACAAGAGCCATGTACGAGAAAGCCGCGATAGCGATTGCCGGTAACTTATCAGGAGCAAGACGGGTCGCCACGAAAATTGATGTGGGACCGTCAGAGCTTCCGATAATACCGATAGCCGCCGCTTCTTTCAGTGTAAAACCTGTAAAATCTTCAAAGAACGGCTGAATAAACGGAACAAGAGCATTGCCGACATAGTAAGAAACTCCCATGGCGACGAAAATACCAAGCTGACCGCCAAGACCTATAAGCGCGCTTTTTGGAGAAGCGATTAACGGGCTAAAGTCCGTCATGGTTCCGATGCAAAGGAATATCAGAGGCGGATATATAACCATACGAATACCGGAATACAAGAAGTTCATAAGACCCGGAAGCCAAGTGCCCCCAAAGCCCGGTCTCTCCTTACCTGCGAGTTCTTCAAAGCCGTTCGGATTAAAATAATAAGCGTCAAGACCCGCTCCCGGAAGATTCGCCAGCAAAATTCCAAAAGCCAGCGGCAACAGAAGAAGCGGCTCATATTTTTTAATTACTGAAAGGTACATAAAAAACAAGGCAAGCAGTATCATTATACCATTTCCCATAGTCAAGTTAAGTATGCCTAAACTCGCGATTATACTTTGTCCCAGTGACATAATTTCATTCTCCTTTTATTAAGTAAAATTTTATAAAAAAACCTGTTAAGGTTTATTCAATTCTTGTATAACCCTCACTGCTGATAATGGCATCCAGTTTTTGTCCGCTCTTGCACATTTGACATTCGCTTGTGGGGAAGAGTTTGTAGCCCGGCATATCCTCAGATGTAAACAGCGGATGAATCTCCGCTCCTACACTTACATTGGAAGCCAGATACAAAGCTGAAATCCCGGCGAGTTTTCCGCCGTAATACGCTATACATTCCATCGCTCCGTTCAATGTCCTTCCGCTTGATATTGTAGCGATTAAAAGCAGAACATTTTTGCCTGAAATTCTTCCCGTAACACTGTCAGGGAAAACCAAATTTCCGTAGGCGTTACTTAACGGAGAAATCACATGAATAATATTACCTGTGTTAATTACAGATGTTCCTTCCTGTACAAGTTCCTGAGCGAGATACGCGCCGATAACTTCCATTTTTTCCATACATACAATGGTATCTACGAGCGTAGTTGATAAATAAGGGATTGCTATTTCCCGCGCCACATCCCGCGCGACCGCCGTATTACTCTTTAATACGCTTACATCAAGATAATTGTTGGTATGAGCGTTGTTTGTGGTAAAATGACCCGGTATCAAATTAACCGTTATTGACGGGTTTTTGGGCAGTGAAATACTGAAAGACTGTGTTTCCATTTATCCTCCTGTTTGGGACTTGTTCGAGAACCCGATTGGTTCTCTCACAAGTCCTGCATTTTTTCAGGCTAAAGCCTTACAAAAATGCGGTTTATAAGGAAGTTTTTCAGAAACTGAAGTTTCCGAAAAACTCTATCACTTAACTTACATTGAAAGATATTTTTAGTCAAGATATACTGCCCTAATGCGCCTTTTTTACATCTTTTTAATCTGTCTGACCCTCTTTTCAGCCTGCGCGAAACGCCTATCCCCGGTAAACAATCCCGAAATTGCCCCTATTATCGACCCAATCAGCGTCCGAGCCAAAGAAATCGTATCTTCCATGGACAACAGGCTCCTGGCGGCTCAGACGCTCATAAGCGCTATAGACGGTAGCGGCGGTCTTACTCCAAATAACAGGGAAATGTTCGAGAGGATTCCCACAGGGGGAATATTGTTGTTCAGATACAACCTTAACGCCGGTAACGACGCTATCCGTGCCCATCTTTCGCAGGCGGCGGAGGTAATTAGGGGCGACTCAGGGCTTCCCCCATTTATAGCGGTAGACCATGAGGGCGGCGTTGTTTACCGTTTCAGGCGAGGCGTTGCCTATCTTCCGTCAGCGGCGTCATATTGGGAGATTTTTCAGAAAGAGGGAAAAGGGGCGGCGCTTTCAAAAATAGAAGAGGATTGTTTTAGGTCGGCTCGTGAAATTAATGAATTGGGTATTAATTTGAATTTCGCCCCTGTAGCGGAATATCTTACAGCCAATAACAGCGGCTTTTTGATAAGCCGCTCCTACGGACCCGATCCGCTGTTCACCGCCGAAGCATCTGCCGCTTTTGTAAGAGGCATGGAACGCTCAGGCGTTTTGTGCGTTATAAAACATTTTCCCGGTAGCGCCGGTCCCGACCCTCACTACTCTCTTTCGGTTCTGGACATAGACAGAGCCGCTCTTAATAATCTGATCTCGCCTTTTTCCACGCTAATAAAAAACGGAGCGGGAGCGATTATGATCGCTCACACTACCGCCCTTTCTGTTGACAGTAAAATAGCGAGTCTTTCGCCAATCGTTATGGGAGACTGGCTCAGAGGAGAATTGGGGTTTGAAGGTATAATAATAAGCGATGATTTTTCTATGGCGGCGGCGGGAGGTTTGTCGTCTGAAGAAGCCGCTGTTCAATCAGTCGCCGCCGGTTCCGATATGATCATTGTCTGGACAGCCAATGTAGTCCGCACGCACGAAGCTCTAATTTCCGCTCTTGAAGACGGGCGGCTTTCTCCCGACAGATTGAGGGACGCCGCGCAGAGGATTATTTATCAGAAGATACGCATGGGGGTGGTTCAATGAGCAGTGAGGGGGAGGCGTACTTAGCAAAAACGGTGTGATTAGACAATGAGCAATTAGCAGTGAGGAGGCGGCGTAGGAACAAAGCACGGCGAGATTAGCCAATGAGCAAAGAAAGATGTCTAAGAAGAAAAATTGACAAAATCGGAACTATGGGTTATAATTACAGCATGGCGATACAGGTTGAATTACCTGAAAATGTTGGAAACAAAAGATACGATAAATGTAAGGTGAATGCAGGTTAAATGAGAAAATTAAGTATAATTTTTTTGCCAATTTTTATTATCCTTTGCCTTTGCTCATCTTGTATTACAACATCTAATACAAGAGCTGATGAAAGAGTTGCTGTTGCTACAATACATCGTTTAAACATAGCAATAAGACTAAGCCCTACAAATGCCGGATTATACAGTCAGCGTGCAATGGCTTATTATTTGTTGGAAAACTACGAATTGGCGATAGCTGATCTAAATCAAGCTATATTATTGGATCCTCAAAATTTGGAATACCGAAAGAATCGCGGGAATCTTAATTTTAATTTAGATGATTTTACTTTAGCAATACAAGATTATCAGTATATACTGGAACATGATGCTGACGATACTAACTCAAACTATGGCATTGCTCTTGCATATTACAATTTATCTGAATATGAGAAAGCGCTTAATCATCTAAAGTTCCTAATTACGCTTAATTCCACTTTAGAGGTTAGCTGGATTTTACGTGTTCACTTAGCCATTGGTTCAACTTATTATGAACTTGGTGATTATCGGGAAGCAATAAATAATTTTTCCATGGTGATAGAGATTGATAATGTTAAATTTGAAGCTTACTTTGGGCGCGGTATGTCTTATCTGGAGACAGGAGATTTTGATGCGGCTATTGCCGATTTAACAACAGCAATTAATATTAACAATATGAGCGACAGAGCTTATTATGGTCGTGGCTTAATTTATAGAGGGATGAAAGAATATAATTCTGCTCTCAATGATTTATCAATATCAATTCAGTTAAATAATGGGAATGGAGAATATTATTATGTTCGCGCCCTTTTATATATTGAATTGAAATATTTTAATGAAGCGCTCAATGATTTGGATAATGCAATTGGGCTTGTAAAAAACAATGCTAATTATTACTCTCGCCGAGGGTTAGTTTACTATGAGTTAGCAGAACAGTTGGTTGAAAAAGATGAAAAGCTAAAATACTTAGAATACTTAGAACTCGCAGAATCAGATATTGATATGGCAACGATGCTAAGAAGGTAATTCATATATTTGGATAAAAGGAGAAACATATATGAAAAAAATAATATTATTATTGATATTCTGTCCATATATTATTTTTTCTCAGGAACATTACAATTTAAATTTATTTGAGGGATATTCTGATATTAGCAATAATGAGGAAATAGGAACAAAAAACAATTATTTAGCTTCACTGGGGGCATTTACTGTTTTATTGGCAGATGTTGCCATCAATGTGGGAATGAGGGAAGGGATTTATAGAAATAATTATCAGGATAATTGGTGGGGAACTGTCAATGGCGCTTTAACTCTTGGGCTTGGCGGTACAATAATTGTTGGCTGTATATCGTATGGTATATTTAAAATTTCAGATGGAAAGTTTAATGAAAATGGTGTATTCATTAGCACCTTTTTGGGTTTAGCTGGAGGTGTTACGATGGCATTCTTCCCTCCATTCTACCAAGCTTTTAGAGAAAATGCATATTTATACTATACTTACCCTACATTATTTGCTATTGGGATGATATTTGTAATTATTGACATTTGGACTAATAAAGAACGAAACCTAAATTTACGAGTAACCCAAAATTCATTAATTTTTCAATTTAGTTTTTAAAAAACAAAGCGCGGAGTGTAAAGAAATAGAGTAACCGGAATAAAACAGCATTTCAGCATATTTACACAGTAGTCTTTTACAACAAAATATTTACAAAACATTTTTTACAAAATACCTCACACGGAGGCACAAAGGCACGGAGAATGGCGCTTAATCTATCAAAAGGCGGCGTTTCCTTCCTTTCTTCCCCTTTGTGCCTTAGTGCCTCCGTGTGGATTTTTTTCGAATCAAAGTAGTTCTTACAGACTACTAGAGGGACATTGTATAAACGCTTCCCAGAGCGCATCCATTTGGGGCGGCTGTGCTGTTACGCTAATTTTTTCTCCGTTTTTAAACGGGTTGGGAAAAGCAAGCGATCGCGCGTGAAGGCGAATGCCTCCGTCTTTCTCGCTTCGTTTCGCTCCGTATTTTAAGTCTCCCTTTATCTTCAAACCAATAGCCGCAAGTTGCGCCCGTATTTGGTGATGCCTTCCTGAAAGCAATTGGATTTCAACAAAAAGATAATTCTTTCCTTCGCCTGTTATTCTATATTTAAGAGACGCTTTTTTTCTGCCATACCCTTCTTCGTTATACGCGAAAGATTTGTTAATGCCGGATTTTGTTTCTATCCAGTGAACAATTTCGCCGTTTGAGGGCAAGGAAGCAGAAGGCTTTTCAACAATCGCCCAGTAGCGTTTTTCAACGCCTTGCGCTTGCTGTGAGGCGAAAGCGGCGTTTAAGTATTCAAGAGCGGAGGACGTAAGTGCGAAAAGAGCGCAACCTGTTACAGGGACATCAAGACGGTGGACAGCTTCTATCAATTCCGGTTTCTCAGGAAGAATTTTAGCGAGCGCAGAAGGCAGATCGATTATTTTCCCCTTCGCTCCCTCACAAGCCTCGCCTTTTAATTTGTTGATAACGATACAAAGCTCACTTTGGTAGAGAATACGGGATTGAAGAACTAGCGGATCATTTTTCATCATATTCACGGAGGAATTTAAGCAGGGGGTCGTACCATTGCGCCGATGTTTTTCTCTCTTCAAGAAAACGATAATATAAGGAAAGTATATGCTTTTTTATCTCTGCCTTGTCATCTTCCGAAATTTTTGTTAAAGGAGCGGCGGAAGGATGAGCACGGTTCTTGCGTGTTTCTTCATCAGCTTGCGGAGGGGGAGAAAAGAGAAGGTTTGTAAACGCTTCCGCTTCTTTTGCAGGAAAAAGATCGGGGCTGAAACAAGTCATCGAGTAAAGGGCGGCTGGAATACAGTTGACGCTGTGCTGTTTAACAAAAAGTATCGCCTGACTTATAGCGAGAGCGCCCTGCTTCATCTCCAACGCCTGAGCTTTCAATTTTTCTCCTTCTCCGAATTTTTCGGCAATAACAGAAAATTGTAAATAAGTGTGAATGACTACCATAACGTGAAGACTTGGAATACACATCAAATGAGGGTCTAACATGTGTATCACAAAAAAACGAGGACGAGCTATGTAAAACGGACGTTTTGTAGTTGACATATTTCTTTTGTATACCTGTCCTGCAAAAGCGTATAAGTCGCCGACTGAATAAATAAAATCTCTCATCAATATATAAGATTTATGTTTATGGCGGCGAAGAAAGAACGTAAGAAGTCTAATCCAAAAATGAGAAAAATCGAGGTATATTGTAACCCATGACGGTGTAAAAGGGATTTTTTCATCGAGTTTATGATCGACTTTTGTAACGGGAATCCTTCCCGGCAGAAAGGCGGCACGGTACTGGCGAAAGAAAAAATTGTTAAAGATAGTGGGAACGCTCTTGCAAAACGCAGGGCGCAGGGCAGGTGAATATATTGATCTTAGAAAGGCATGGAGCCAGTCCTCATTGTAAACGCTTTCTCTCTTTTCCATACGCTACTATATCAATATATAACATTCTTGTCATGTATTAGAGACTATAGTATAATCAGGAATGAACAAGGTAAGGCTTGGAATTATCGGAATTGGCAATATCGGGACGCTCCACTCAAAAATCATAATAGAAAGCAAAATTGAGGATATTGAACTGTCCGCTGTCGCCGACACTGACGAGAAACGCAGAGCGTGGGCGGCTGAATATTTTGGCGCGGGGTTTCCCATTTATAAGGACGGAAACGAGCTTATCAGTAAAGGCGGACTGGACGCCGTTTTAATCGCCGTCCCCCATTATCAGCACCCACAGCTTGCGATTGACGCTTTTAGCGAGGGGCTTCATGTCCTTTGCGAAAAACCTGCCGGCGTTTATACAAAACAAGTCCGTCAGATGAACGATGCGGCAAAGAAAAGCGGTAAAGTTTTCGCCATGATGTTTAACCAGAGGACAAACAGCCGTTATATAAAAATGCGTGAACTTGTTACAGGCGGAACTCTCGGCGAAATTATCCGCACGAGTTGGATAATCACAAACTGGTATCGAACGGAAGCCTACTATACTTCCGGTGGCTGGCGAGGAACATGGGACGGCGAAGGCGGCGGCGTTCTTCTCAATCAAAGTCCGCATCAGCTTGATATGTTCCAGTGGATTTGCGGAATGCCGAACAAGGTTCGCGCCTTTTGCCACAACGGAAAATGGCACAAGATACAGGTGGAAGACGACGTTACTTCTTATTTTGAATATCCCAACGGCGCTACAGGCACTTTTATCACAAGTACGGGGGAAACTCCGGGAACAAACCGCTTTGAGATAAGTCTTGAAAAGGGAAAAATTGTGAACGACGGCGGCGATAACATTACCCTCTATCGTCTTGAAACAAACATGAGGGATTTCTGCAAAAGCTCGCCCGATCCTTACAACTGCCCCGCTTGTACCGTAGAAACTCCTAACATAGAAAATGTTAATCCTCAGCATGAGGGTGTTATACGCTCTTTTGCCGCTAATATATTAAGGGGAGAGCCGCTTGTCGCCGAAGGCTATGAAGGAATAAACGCCCTTGTTCTCTCAAACGCGATGCATCTTTCAAGCTGGCTGGACAAAACAATCGACATTCCTTTTGATGAAGACCTTTTTCTTTCTGAATTAAATAAAAGGAGAAACTTATGAAAATTGGCGTTCAAACATACACAATACGAGAGTATCTAAAAACCCCTGAGGAAATCCGCTCCTCGTTCAAGCGGCTAAAAGAAATGGGATTTGACATGGTTCAACTTTCCGGTCTTGGGCAAATCGCTGTTGATGAACTTTGCGCGATTCTCAAAGAGACAGGCATTTCAGCTTGCGGAACTCACTCTCCTTGGGAACAAGTCGCGGACAGAGCGCACCTTAATAAATTAATAGAAGAGCATAAAACGCTCGGCTGTTCACAGATAGGGATTGGAATGAAGCCCGGTATTTATCCCGACACATTTGACGGTTACACTGACTTCACAAAGAAGTTAAACGAAATATGCGATCAGCTTGACGACAGCAGTCTTGGTTTTGGCTATCACAATCACGAACTGGAGTTTATGAAGTTTAACGGAAGGCGCGCTATCGACAGGTTAATCGAAGAGTGTCCAAAAATGGAGTTCACGCTTGATGTTTTCTGGGTGCAAGCGGGAGGCGCGAACCCCTGCGACTATATCGAAAAACTTAAAAACAGGATCAGAATTCTTCACTTAAAAGATTTCCGCATTGTCGGGCGGCAGAGGCAATACGCTGAAATCGGGCAGGGAAATCTTGACTGGAGCGCGATTTTTTCGCTCTGCGCGAAACACGCTATTCCCTACGCTGTAATTGAGCAGGACGATGATTTTCTTACCGACCCGTTTGAGAGTCTCGCGATGAGCCGGGAGTTTTTGGTGGAGAATGGGTATATGTAGAAGAAGAGGAGCAACGAATTGAGTGTGGAGTAATAGATATGGTATAGCCGTTCTATTCTCAGGCGCGCTACTCAGGCTAAAGCCTTCGCTTAACGCTGTGTATGCTTGGGGGTGTTGGCTCTCTCTTTACTCATTGCTTCTTTGTTCTTTGTCGCCCACATACACTTGATCAAAACGAATTTTATTAATATAATAAAATCATGGAAAATTTGCTAATTTATATGGATTGTTGTTGTCTTAATAGACCAAATGATGACCAAACCAATGACAGAATCCGTATAGAAAGCGATACTATTCAAATGTTTTTATGGTTCGTGGCAATTAATTGGAAGCGATATAATTGAATATGAAATTATGAAAACACCCGATCTTAATAAAAGAAACAAGGCATTGGATTTATACAAAATCAAAAAAGAGAATATCGTAATAAATGATATTATCGTAGAAAGGGCTAATGAAATTAAGAAATATGGAATAAAACCGATAGACAGTTTGCATTTTGCTTCCGCCGAGTATAGAAATGTGAATGCATTATTAACTGTTGATAAAGAGTTTCTAAATAACTCAAAACAAATTAATTCATCGTTAAAAGTGGTAAATCCAATAAATTGGTTTATGGAGGAAATTGAAAATGACTAGTCAAACATTAACAAGAGATATTAACTCTATTAGAAGATTGGGAATTAACGCATTAACAGAAAAACTTGGTCCTGTCGGAATGGTTGAATTTATGCGCCAATTTGACTCTGGTTATGGTGATTACACAAAAGAACGTCACACTTGGCTGAATAATTTAACAGTTGAAGAAATAAGCGATGAAATAAAAAAGAGCAAATGAATATAAGCAGGAAATCAGTCTCCGTTTTTCTGTAATTTTTCCATTGTTCCCATAAATCGCCCCTTCTCTGCTGTGGTAAATATAGCACAAAAACGGGCAAAATGCAATAAATCCTCTTTCTTTGCCTGCTTCCCATAAATCGACATTTCTGATACACTTCTCTCATACCAAAGTATCCGCCATTAAAACGGCGGATACTAACACGATAGACGACATTAAAACGTCGTCTATCTCCCATTATACGAGGATTAATATGATAAGAGCAGGAGACATTGTAAAAGGATCATGCCTTTTACAGAAAGGACAGCCCTTTCTTGTGGTAGAAAGGGAGTTTCACAACCCGGGCAAGGGGACTGCCGTTGCCCGCATCAAAATGAAGAGCATCAAAGACGGGTCTGTGCTGAGCCTAACCATCCCGACCCAGCAGGAAGTCGAAGACGCGCAGGTTGATATTCACTCCTGCCAGTATCAGTACGCCGATCAGGATCATTATCACTTCATGGATAATCAAACATACGATCAACATGAAGTTTCAATATCCGAAAATCCCGATAAAAAATTATACCTTAAAGAAGGCGACACTTACGATCTTACAATCTGGGAAGGCAAAGTAATCGACATCAAGATTCCCTACAAGGTGGTTTTTACGGTCGCCGAGAGCGAGAATTATGTAAAAGGCGATACTGTTTCGGGCGCGACAAAACCAATAGTTACCGAAACAGGTTTAACGGTTCGTGTACCGCTTTTCATCAAACAGGATGAAAAAATTCTTGTTAATACCGAAACCAACGAATATGTAGAAAGAGTGAATGAATGAACATCGGCATTGTCTTTCTGATAATTTTTTTGGCTATAATGGTTACAGTAGGCATTTGGGGAATGAAAAGAACCAAAACGCTTGGAGATTTTTTTCTTGGCGGCAGAACTCTGGGACCTTGGATTTCAGCCGCCGCTTACGGAACAACTTATTTTTCAGCGGTAATTTTTATCGGTTTCGCGGGAAGACAGGGCTGGCTGTTCGGTTTTAACTCACTTTGGATCGCTATCGGAAACGGGCTTATCGGCGCGGGACTCGCGTGGCTTATACTCGCGCGGCGCACAAGACGCATGACTCAAAATCTTGACGCGATGACAATGCCCGAATTTTTACAGGAACGTTATGGCGCTAAACACCTAAAACCTATCGCGGCTTCTTTGATTTTCTTTTTCCTCCTTCCCTACTCCGCCAGCGTTTTTAAGGGGCTTGGACACCTTTTTGAAAAAGTATTCGGCATACCTTATGATATGGCGCTTCTTATAATGATTGGTTTTACAGGCGTTTACCTAATTCTTGGCGGATATTTTGCGATCGCCGTTACCGACTTTATTCAGGCATCCATTATGATTGTGGGAGCTATGTTACTTGTATATTTTATAACCGCTCCTGAAGGCGGCGTGTTTGAAGTGATCGGAAAAATAAACGAAAACTATAAGCAAAATGTTCCTGCTGATAGCCGTCCGTCTGTTCTTACAATTCTATCCCTTGTTTTTATGACCAGTTTTGGCACATGGGGACTTCCGCAGATGACGCAAAAATTCTATTCGATAAAAAACGAAGCCGTTATACCAAAAGCCACCATTGTTACTGCGATTTTCGCTTTAGTAATCGGGTTTGCCGCTTATTTTACAGGAACTTCATCTCATGTATTTTTTGATCTTGAATCTATTCCACGGACTGTTACAGGAGGAATAGATTTCGATCGTATCGTTCCGACTCTTCTTACAAATCATCTGCCGCAAGCTATGCTTGCTTTAATTCTCCTTCTTGTACTTTCAGCCTCGATGTCAACACTTTCTTCTCTTGTACTTGTTTCTTCATCAGCAGTTGCAATTGACCTAAACCCGATGCGCCTTGATAAAAACTCGGAAAAAAGTAAATCTGTAGCGATGATGAGGGTTCTTTCAGGCGTGTTCATAATAATTTCATATTTTATTTCCCGTTTTCAGCTTAATTTCATTGTCTACCTTATGTCGCTTTCATGGGGCGTAGTTTCAGGTGCGTTCGCGGCTCCTTATATCCTCGGTTTGTACAGTAGAAAGATAACAAAAGCCGGAGCTTACGCGGGACTTCTTTCAGGAATGTCGATAATGATCTTCCTGTACTTTAAGTTAGGTGAAAGCAGATCGCCCCTTGCGGCAAGCATCGCTATCATTGTTCCGTTTTTTATAGTAACAGCGGTTTCCATGTTCACCGCAAAACCGGACAAGGCGATTTTGGACAAGGCGTTTGAGGGCGTAAAATAATGAGCGATAAAAAATCAGCTTTACTTGGAGACGAAGCGGTAGCGTTAGGCGCTATTCACGCGGGAGTAACTGCGTCTTACGGCTATCCCGGTACTCCGTCTACGGAAATACTTCAATATTTGATCGATGAATTCGAGAAAGGCGGACCTATCGCGCGCTGGTGTTCAAATGAAAAAACGGCTCTGGAAGCCGCTTTAGGCGTTTCTTTTTCGGGTTGTCGTTCAATCGTTACAATGAAACATGTCGGTCTTAATGTCGCGGCTGACCCTTTTATGAACGCCGCTCTTTTAAAAATGAAAGGAGGG
This sequence comes from Treponema sp., assembly GCA_031254315.1. Taxonomy (GTDB): domain Bacteria; phylum Spirochaetota; class Spirochaetia; order Treponematales; family Breznakiellaceae; genus WQXQ01. The sequence goes on along the minus strand of JAIRUQ010000007.1, from coordinate 51,225 downwards.
CTTGTAATTGTCGCCGCCGACGATCCCGGAATGCACAGTTCCCAGAACGAGCAGGACTCCCGTTTTTACGCCGACTTCGCCATGGTTCCCTGTCTTGAGCCGCGCAATCAACAGGAAGCCTACGACATGACACGCGAGGCGTTTGATATTTCGGAAAAATTTAATATTCCCGTATTACTGCGGCTTGTTACCCGCCTTGCCCACGCCAGAGCCGCGGTTGTTACTCAAAAAGCAAGGGCTAAAAATACCGTTTCTAAAACAACGGATAAAGCTAACTGGATGCTTCTTCCTGCCTTCGCGCGAAAAAATTATGAGGCTCTTATTGGAAAGCAAAAGTTTCTTGAACAGTGGTCATCTGAACATCCTGTAAATAAATTGAGCGGTTCAAAAAGTAATCTTGCCGTTATCACATCCGGGCTTGGCGGCAACTATTACGAAGAAAACCTTGACGACTTTATCGCCATGCGAAAAAAGCAGGGCAAGAGCGCGCCTCTTCATCTGCATATAGGAGCGTATCCTCTGCCGCAGAAAAAAATCCGTAAACTCTGCGATGAGACGGATGAGGTTCTCATCATTGAAGAAGGACAGCCTTTTATCGCTAAAAAGATTTTTGGAATTGCCGGCTTAAGCGTTACGCCAATTATTCAATGCGGAGAACTTGACCCTGACAATGTTCGAAAAGTTCTTGGACTGCCTCCAAGAAAGAGCGTCAATATTGACACAGGAGCGCTCCCTCCGCGACCGCCCCAGCTTTGCCAAGGTTGCCCTCACGCCGACAGTTACGAGACAATCAACAAAGCGGTCGCGGAATTAGATTCACGTCCCGGTCATCCTGATGTCGCCGTCAACTCCGACATCGGCTGTTATTCGCTTGGAGCCGCTCCTCCTTTTTCCGCTGTTGAAAGCATAGTCTGCATGGGCGCGTGCGTCGGCATGGCTTCCGGCGCGTCCGATGCCGGTCTTAAATACGCAATTGCCGTAATCGGCGATTCAACATTTATCCATTCGGGAATTACTCCCCTTATTGACGCTGTAAAATCAGACACGCCGATGACATTGATCATACTGGACAATTCTATCGTCGCCATGACCGGCTGTCAGCCAACAATGGTAAGCTCAGATAATTTGCGTACCCTTATCACCGGTTGCGGTGCAAACCCAGATCACATCATTGAACTGGAAGCAAGAAAACAGCTAATCGAAGATAATGCCAAAAAGTTGCAAGCTGAAATTGAGCATAAGGGACTGTCGGTAGTTATTTTTAAGCGCGAATGTCTTGAGGCGATTAGAAAGAATAAGAAGGGAAATTAGGGCAAAATGCGATAAATACCGGCAAAAAATTATTTTTTAGCTAGGGCTTGCATTTTAATCATACTTAAAGTATGTTTTATTTTAGGGACAAATTTTAATCATGATTAAAGTAGCGGAGTGATGTATAATTACTTTGTATTTGATGATTATATTTCTTAAGGAGACATTAGTATGATAGCAATTCAAGGCATTTACGATGGCGTGGCTATTAAACCGCAAGAAGCAATTCCCTTCAGCGAGGAATATGATGTTGTAATTACTTTTCTACGACCAAAAGAAAAGAAAAATATTGAAAAAGACCTCAATGATATTACTGAAAGACTTGCCATAGCGGATTCATTATTCGGTATTTTGCCATCTACAATAACAGATAAGGATATCGAAGATATTAAAGAAGAAAGACTGAGAAAATATGAACGCAATTATTGATACTAATATTATAATAGATGCCATTACTGCAAGAGAGCCATTAGAGAAAAGTCCCAAAAAATAATTTGTTCTGTATCTAAGAATGAATTTAATGGTGCTATTACTGCCAGCACTATAACGGATATTTACTATATCATAAATAAGTTTTTTAAAGATAAAGAAAAAACGGCAAGTGAAATAAAGAAATTGTTAATTCTTTTTGATGTAATAACTGTTACTAAAGAAGATTGCCTGAGAGCTTTTGATACTAAAATTCAAGATTACGAAGATTCTCTGCTTTCCGTTTGCGCATTCAAGTGGAATGCCGATTTCATAGTTACTCGCAATTCTGCTGATTTCTTAAATTCTGCTATTCCCACAATTTCACCGCAAGAATTTTTAGATAAAATCTCATAATTGATGACTTAGAAGTTGTAACGATGAGTTGGTGGAAGGAATGTAGACAAAAGTGCAGACGGTGTCTGCACTTTCATGTAAAATTGGAGTCTGATATTGAGGATGAATAAAGTGTATTCGCAAGTTATTCGGGCAATTAAAAACACCATAAATCGTTCGTTACTAACGAACGATTTAGCGACCTCATCTCAAGATATTCACTTGATTGTTTCAAATCGCCGGTTGCTGGCTGGCTATTTATTAGAGGAACAAAATACAACTATTTCCAAATATGGAAATAGTTCAAAATGGAGAATGAAGCTCAGGGACAACTCACAAGAAATACTTGTTGGTTCAAACCAAAGGGGGCAGTAATGAGCAAACCTAATTCAGATAAATTTTGGCTTGAACCGCTTTTGCTTCAAGCTTTTCAAAAATTATATAAAAATGATTCATATTTAATCGAACATGGTGAAGAATATTTTTTGCCCGAGGAAAATATAGATAAGACAATTGGCAATAAGTCTTATCATGTTTCAGAGCGCGGCATTGTATTTAAATTCGGAGTTTATTTACAAGAAATAGCAAATTGCGATGAACGTTTAAGAAACTATGATATTGACATCGAATACAATCGTAAAGGGAACGATCAAAAAAAAGTGGGGGCAGAAAATGTATGCCCTGACCTAATCATTCATAAACGAGGACATCAGGAAGATAACTTACTGGTTATTGAATTCAAACCTCATTGGAACGATGAGCGTAGTGAAGATATAAAAAAACTATGTGGGTTCATTGAACCTCCTTATAAATATGAAAATGCTTTATCTGTATTGATTGGTATATCCGAACCAAAACTTGATTGGGTTTCAAATAAAACAAAAGGCAAAGAAGGACAGAAAAAGCTGAAAGCCAGAGATGGAGATAATGAGTAACTGTAAAGAATGTGAAGAACAACCAGTTTTTATTGTGCTACCCAGTACCTGAATCTCTTTATGCAATATCAGTGGGTTTTAACACAGACAATCAAGCATATCAGTTAACGTACTGTAGAAAATTTTAGAAACTCTCAAAAGCAAACATAGAAATATTATTGTCCATCGCATTTTCACCGCCCGATATTGCGTTTACCAATGTTACATTTTCATTAAAAAATATGAATGATGAACTTACTGTTGCGGAAATAGAGGCGCTTGCCGATGAAGAACAGGTTAGGAATACACCTATACAGCTGCCTACGGTTAATGCGGCGCAGGTTGCACGCCAGACAACAGATTTAATGCACGGTACGGCGGATCGCGGAACAAGTTTATGTACGCTTCAGCGAAGCATACATAAAGGCGCAATGATGGCAATGCAAGGTTCATTATATACGATAGGTACGAATTTGCGCAATGCAGGCGTAATCACACTTAGGGTTGTTAACACAGGTAACAATACTGAGCATGTCGTTAGATTCTTAGATAGGGAAGGAAGGGAGCGAGCACCAAGCGTAACGATACAAGGACAACAGAATACGTTTGACTTTTTACAGGAACAGAGCGATGGACACTTTAATTTTGACTTATCAGCGGTTTTTTCTGCCCTTAGTAGAACTCCATAATACTATCTATATGTGGTGTGGTATACTACTTATCTAGGCGGCATTGTATGTGTATGATTAAACACCAGTTTATTGTTGTGCGGGTCGTAAATTAAGGTGTACATATATCTTCCTTCAAGCCATGTACGCGTAAGTAACCTCCCCTGCAAGGCTTGAACGCAGCCAGTGCCTGTATAGTATGTATACCCGTGAGTAAAGTGGCTGAAAAGAGCTCTTGCTTCCTCTATGCCAACACATTGGATACTAGTCATTATTGAAGTTTGTTGTACTCTTCTTGCAACGTATTCCGCCCAATTAGTTTTTATAATGTATTGTTGTCCATTAATGTATACCTCAAAATGGACATTTACACCGGAATCATCGAAGTACCTATTGTTAGAATTTCCGCTATTAACCCTTTCAAGCGCAAGGAGCATTTCGTTTTCGATCTCACAGATGTCTTCAAGTGGGTCATCGGTAATGTCAAATGCGAGTAGCGGCGCAACACCTATAAATACGGCAACAATAAAAATTATAACTATCTTTTTAATTTTTAATTATAGTACGCTTTAACAGGTTATGCAAGTAAAAATAAAACTCCCTGCGGAACCTGTACAGCTAAAGAACAGGAGGCTTACCAAAAAGGTAGGTCGATCCGCAGGGAGTTGTTTCTAAATATAACATATTCCTTTACGATTTGTGCAAGTAAAAATAAAAGTCCTCCCGTAAACTCTGTACCCACGAAGAACAGGAGGCTTACCATAAAGGCAGGCTTTGATTCACGGAAGGACGTTTATTCCTCTTGCGGAACCTGTACCGAACAAGAACAGGAGGCTTACCAAAAAGTAGATCATTATCATTCAGAATATAAGGGAATCGGCTTTAAATTTTTAGCCTACACCTAATTGACATCAACTCAATTTTCCGTTAACCTAGCGTTTATTATGGTTAACACAAATAATTCGCCTAAAACTACCCGTAATCGCTACATATTCGCCGCTGTTTTCGCGGCGATGATCGCTGTCTCCAATTTTTTTCAAGTGCCTTTGCCGGGAGGAGTGCCTATCGTCCTGAAAAATATGTTTGTTGTGCTTTCGGGGACTGTCCTTGGGAGCTACTACGGCGGCATTGCCGTTCTCATTCTTATAGGGGCAGGGCTTATCGGGATTCCTGTGTTCGTTATTCCCGGAGGTCCCGGAGTTTTTCTCACTCCCCTTGGCGGATATATAATAGGCTACTTTGCCGCTAGTTTGTGCGCGGGGCTAGTCTGCGGACTGCCGCAAGTTAGCGAAAAAAAAATGCGCCCCATTTTTCTGCTCCGCCTGAGCCTAGCATCCCTTCTTGGCTTTTCGTTAATTTTATTTTGCGGCGCGTTTTACATGATGCGGCTTAATTCGCTTTCATTTACCGCCGCCATGATCGCAGGAGTTGTTCCTTATATCTACGGCGATTTAGTTAAATTGGCGCTCAGTATTCCGCTCGCGTTAAAACTTCGCCCAATAGCGGCAAGATACCTCAATTAAGGAGAGAAAAATTCAGGCGGTAACACTTAATCAAATAACTAAACGCTTTCCTATCTACGATGAAAATTTACCGCTCAGCGAACAACTACGCGATGGATTTTTTTATTCGCTTGAAGATATTTCCCTTTCTATAGAAAGCGGAACTTGTACGATAATAGCGGGGGCGAACGGTTCAGGTAAAAGCATTTTAATGTCTATTATCGCGGGTCTTGAAGAGCCGACTTCGGGCAACGTAAAAACAAACGCAAGAGTCGGGCTTGTTTTTCAGGAGCCTGACACGCAAATACTTGGAGAGACGCCGAGGGAAGACATCGCCTTTGGTCCTAAAAACATGGGAGCGAAAAAAAAAGATATTTCTGCTATCGTTGACACGGCTCTTTTGGAAACGGGACTTGAACAGAGAGCGGACTTCCCTGCCCGTTCCCTTTCAGGCGGCGAAAAACGCCGTCTTGCCACTGCCGGGGTTTTAGCTATGACAGCGGAAATTATCATTTTTGACGAACCTTACGCCAATATGGACTTTCCCGGCGTTGTGCAGGTGAATAGTCTTTTCAAAAAACTAATCGCTGACGGCAAAACTGTGCTCATACTTACCCATGAACTTGAAAAATGCCTCGCTCTGGCGAACCGTTTTATTGTGCTTTTCAAAGGGAAAAAAGTTTTTGACGGCTCCCCTTCTGAGGCGTTATCGTGTAATCTTGAAACATGGGGTATTCATCATCCCCTGCGAAAAACAGAGCGCGAATTGGGAGACCTTTTATGGTGAGTAGGCAAACCGTATTTAAGTACAAAACAATTAAAGGGTTTTTGCATAAAATTCCAGCGATATTAAAACTTTTTATACTACTGCCCCTTTCAATATTTTGTATGTCTCTTTCGTCCTGTAATCTCGCTATCGGGATAGCCGCTACCATCTTGCTCGCGTTTTTGTGCAGGTTCTCTCCGCTCGAACAAATAACGGACATTAAGCCTGCTTTTTATTATGCTATTCTTATGTACGCTCTTTCGGCATTTTCAAATCTTTTGGAAAATTGGAACGCATTATCACTTGCTGTTCTCATACCACGTCCTGAATTTGTAATAATTGCCCTCCGCCTTGTTCTGATCGTACAGTTATCCGCTCTTTTGTTTCGTACTACAAGCTCTATCGAATTAAAAGACGGATTAAACTCAATAGAACAATTTATTAGAAGATTATTTTCCGGAAAAAAAGGTTCATACCGAACACGTTTTACAGACACCATTTCTCTTTTTCTGCGTTTTATACCGGAAATATTTGAAACATGGACAAACGTCAATCTCGCTTGGAAAGCGCGTAACGGAAAACAGGGGTTTGCGAAAATAAAACCCCTTGTTGTTGTAATAATTTCGCTCAGTTTTGAAAAAGCGGCTGGAAAGGCAAAAGCAATAGCCGCGAGAGGAGGATAAAGAATGAAAAAAAATAAACTTTCAAGTAAAGCACATCTGCTTATTTCTTTAAGAAAAAAACAAGGAAAGCCCGCAAGCGGCAGTTTGTTGGCAAAAGAAATCGGCATAACACGTGTCGCTGTTTGGAAAACCGTTCAATCTCTTGTAGAAGCAGGTTACTCCATAGAAACAACTGAAAAGGGATATCTTATCGAGCCAAAGAACGAAAAAGATTTTTTGTACCCGTGGGAATTTGGTGAAAATGAAAAATTATTTTTTCATTACAAGAACACGGGAAGCACTATGGATAAGGCAAGGGAACTTGCCCTGCGTGGAGTTGACAGTGGCAGTGTCATTACTGCGGAAAAACAAAGCGCTGGCAGGGGAAGGAACGGCAGAACATGGGTATCGCGCCAAGGGGGGCTTTTCTTTTCAATATTGGAGCGTCCTCATCTTACAATAGCTGATTATTCTCTGCTCTCGATGGTTATGCAAATTGCCGTTACGCGAAGTATTTCGTCGATCTGCGGAAAAAAAGCGTACCTCCGCTGGCCTAATGATATTTATATCGACAGGCGCAAGGTCGCGGGAGTTACTTCTGAAATTTCCGGAGAAGGGGATTTTATCAACTGGCTGACAGGCGGAATAGGAGTGAACGTAAATAATACCGTTCCTTCGGGAAAGGCGGTAAGCTGTTCGGAAATTTTAAAACAGCAAATATCACGAAAAAAAATTTTAATCAAAATCCTTAAAGAGATTGAAGTTGTTAAAAAAACTTTTAGCTCGACTGCCGTATATTCTCAAGGCAACCGAGCTTTAGCGAGCGAATGGAATTCATTGGCTGACAGTATTGGCGCGAAGACCGCTGTTTTTGAGCCGGAAAACAAAGACGATAATTCAATTGAAAAACCGGGGAAAATTCTCGCGCGTGGAATATTTCAAGGCATTGATCCTGTCGGGCGCTGTATTCTAAAAACAGAAAAGGGAACTCTGTATTTTAATCAAGGCTCGGTATCGCTCGCTTTTTTGAATTCAGGGAACCTCTAAAAACTGAAGTCTTTAGAAGTTCTATGAATCACATTATGTCTAAAAACGGTATGCAGACCAAATGAAAAGCGTCCTTCAATAAAAACATCACGGCGCAAGAAAGTCCCAATCTTGCTTTTGAAAGGGCGCTTTCTTCGCAGTTTAAGATCGGACACTCATGATAGAAACGACTGAACGCTTTGGAAAGCTCATACAAAAAACCCGCGATATTTGAAGGGTCAAGGTTTTCCGCGGCAGAGCTAATCGCGTCAGGATATTCTAAAATTATTTTAATCAGTTCCCATTCAGGATCACCGACAAGTAGGGAAAAGTCCGCGTTTGACGCGATAGTTTCCGCGCTCTGTCCCGCTTTCCTCATCATTGATGAAATACGCGCTCCCATGTATTGCAGATAAGGTCCGGTATTTCCCGTAAAAGACAGTGATTCCTTGGGATCGAAAAGCATATCTTTGACGGGACTTGGCTGGAGCAGGAAGTAATGAAGAGCGCCGAGTGCGATTTTTTCCGCTGTTTCCTTCGGGTCTCCTATGTCCTCTTCCCTTCCCTTCTCACGGATTTCAGCTAACGCCATGTCGCGCAGAGAGTCAATAAGGTCGTCGGCGTCAACTACAGTGCCTTCACGGCTTTTCATTTTCCCTTCGGGAAGGTTCACCATACCGTAGGAAAGGTGATGAAGAGCCTTTGCCCAAGTGTAGCCAAGTTTTTCGAGAAGGACAAAAAGCACCTTAAAATGATACTGCTGTTCAGAGCCGACCACATAGATCAACTTGTCAAACTGCCATTCCTCATAACGTTTAATTGCCGTTCCAAAGTCCTGTGTTATGTAGATTGACGTACCGTCACTGCGTAAAAGTATTTTTTTATCGAGTTTTTCTTCCGTTAAATCGACCGCGACCGCGCCGTCTTCCTGTTTATAAAAAATCCCTTTTTGCAGTCCTTTTAAGACTTCATCTTTTCCGAGCATATATGTTTTACTTTCAAAATAGTATTTATCAAATGAAACTCCGGTACGCTCGTAAGTTTTTTTCATCCCTTCAATCGCCCAACTGTTCATAGTTTTCCAAAGTTCAACAGTCTGCGCGTCCCCTGCTTCCCATTGTCTTAACATCTCCTGCGCCTTCTTCATTGACGGCGCGTTAGCTTCGGCTGTTTCTTTTTCCGTTCCGCTATTTATCAATTCATCAACTTCGTTTTTTAATCCTTTGCTGAAACAAACATAAAAATCGCCGACAAATCGATCACTTTTAACGCCTTGTGATTCGGGAGTTTTTCCGTCTCCATGTTCTTTGTAGGCAAGCATTGATTTGCAGATATGAATGCCTCTGTCGTTAATGATACAAACCTTGCGCACCTGCGCTCCGCATTTTTGAATGATACGCGAAATGCTTTCGCCAAGAACATCGTTTCTCAAATGTCCAAGATGAAGCGGTTTGTTTGTATTTGGGCTTGAAAACTCCACCATCACCTTTTTGCCTGTCATTGTGCCTGTTTTGCCAAAAGAAAAATCATCAGTATTATTAAAAACTTCCGCAAGCACGTTCTTTGCTGTCTGCGCCCTGTCCAGATTGACATTAAGATACGGTCCCTGCGCCTGCGCCGTCCCGTTTTTTCCGTTTGTCTCCTTTATCTTCTCGGCAAGCATTTGCGCAATCTGAGGCGGTCCTTTTTTTAACATTTTAGCGAAACTGAACATGGGAAAACCGATGTCTCCCATTTCGGGATTGGGCGGTTTTTCAGAAATCACCTGCTCTGCTGTTACTCTGTCTTCAATACCGGCTGTAGTCAATATTGAGTTGAGCGCGTCGGCGATAATTTTTTTCCACGGTTCTTTGTAATCGTACATTTTGTTTCCTGAAATAAGATAGCTTGAAATTTATATATTTTCAAGCCCTTTTTGGTTGATTGTGAGTTGATACTATCAGATAATTACTGTATTTATACAAGTTTCTATGATATAATATTATCACTATGAGGACGATATATGAAAAAGTTTAAAATGACGCTTTTTGCCTTAATCATAATAGCCATGTCACTTTTCTATAACGGGCTGGGATGCGGAAGACCCCTTGGACTTACAATAAACAACAATAAGGAAATGGCAAAACTCATTCCGGTTTTAAGAGGAGATGCCCCGCTTATTATTGACAAGCTCGAAATTCTTAGACTGGGTTTATCAAGAGGAAACGAATATACAATACTTCTTGGTGGCAATGGGAATGATTATCAAATAGAAATTTCAGATAGATATAGTTTAGGTTACCCTTTTTATAATTTTTCAGAAAGACTGGAAGAATTCTCAGTGGAAATAATTGATGCAATAAATTATCTTTTATTAAGCGATGAATTGCAGATGAACGCCTCATCTATTCACTTTTATCTGAGAGATTATCCGAAACCACCTGATACACCAGCACCGTATGCTGTATTTGCAAGAGAAGATCAGTATGTGCTAGGCATATGTTATTTCGATCCCGATAATACTGCAGGATTAGAAATTTTTCGGCGTGATGGTGATTATGTTGAAGAATTATGGGGTAATTATTGGCTTGTTATGTGGTATCGAATTAGAGGGTGAATAGATTTTCTTGAATTTCTGGCTATGATAATAACATAAAATCCTTTAATGTATAATAAATTTAACTAATAATTAACATTTTTCCTTTTAATCAACCGCTCTTTCCTTCGCAATAACTTTTCATGCCATATTGTATCCTCATCAAAAAGTTTTAAGCCACGATCAACAAATTTCAACGCTGTATCAATATTTCCTTTTCGCGTTTGTTCGTAGATATAAACATAGACAGCGCGGGGATTGTCCTTCTCCGCCGCTAATCGTAAAAGTTTTTCTCCGTCTTTTTCAAGTTTGTTACCTTGCGAAGGGCTTTCCTGCCTCCAAAGATACTTTCGCCAGTACAGGGCAATGCGTTCAACGTCATATAAATGCTTATCATCAAGGGGAGAGTCCGCTATTAAAATTATTTTTGAAAGAATTGCGGCAAGCCCTGATATATCGGCTTTATTGTGATCGCAAACCCCTATCAGGCGGTCTACCCTGCCCGTCTTTAAAAACTCAAACCAGATTTCAGGGGCAAGAGAGCCGGGAATATCGGAGCTTCTGTCGAGACCGAGAAGGCGCGTCTCAATTGATGCCTGAGAGCAGTCATGTATTATATTTTTCCAAAGACGGCGAGAGGGGTGCAGTAAATCGGCGTGATAGTACTGTGGCGGCGTTATTCTGTTCATCAAACATCTTGTTTTTATAATCTGGGAATCAAAACATTTGCCGTTATAACTTACTATTACCGCTTTTTCTCTTTCTAATTCGCCTTTAACTTTTTCTATAAAATCATTTTCTCCTGGATAGTCCAAAAGAAGATACTGCGTTATGCGTAACTCTCCGCCAGAAGACAGCTTCCCAAACGCGGCAAGAAACGCCACTGTCCCCGCGCCGCCTGAAAGCCCTGTTGTCTCCAAATCGAAGAACAGAAAATCCTCGATTTGAGGCAGGCTCTCTCCTTGTAAATCGGGGATAATAATTGGCAGAGCGGCAGGCAGGCTTTTTATCGACTTAAACGGCGAGGGCGTTTTTATTTCTCTTTTATAGACCTTAAAACCGCATGGCTCCCAGCCGTTATCTGTTAAATCGGGTATATCTTCATATTGGGTATGTATCTTTTGAGGAGTTTCTTTTTTTAATTCCTGTATTCTCTTTAACCTGTCCCTAAGGTTTGCCATTTTTCCATTATACTATATAATTGTACAATGCAACTTGGAAAAAAATTCTTTAACCAGCCTACTTTCGATCTTGCGCAATCTCTGCTTGGCAAATGCCTTGTCTTTGGCGGCTTGAGGGGCATAATTGTCGAAACTGAAGCTTACCTCAAAGACGATCCCGGCTGTCACGCGAGCCGGGGACTGACCATCCGCAACGCCCCGATGTTCGGTCCTGCCGGTCAGACTTATGTTTATTTAATTTACGGAATGTACCACTGCTTGAATATCGTAGGCGGCAAAAAGGGCGAAGGCGAGGCTGTGCTTATCCGCGCCCTTGAACCTGTTGACGGTATAGCGCTTATGCAAAGAAAGCGTAAAACCAAAAAAATTGAAAATCTCTGCAATGGTCCGGGAAAATTAACTCAAGCGTTTGGCATTACAAGAAAACATAATAATTTGAGTCTGCTTGAGGGACCATTGTATGTTTACAACAGCAAACTAAAACCGGAAATTGTCCGCACTACGCGCATTGGTCTTTCTGTCGGGAAAGAGCTGGAACTGCGGTTTTTTATCAAGGGGAATGGGTTTGTTTCAAAGGGTGGGGAAAAGTAAAGAGAGAAGAATTTTACCACACGCCCAAGTATGCACAGCGTAGCTGTGTGGATGAATTGGTTAGCACGGCGTGGCGCAGATTAAAGGTAAACGAGATGAAAAATGCGCGAGGGCTTTAGCCCGAGTAGTGCGCCGGGCACGGAGAACACGGAGGAAGAGGAGAGGGAGCAGGAGTCAACGAATGACACTAATTGAGCACGCCCAATTTTGCACGGTGAAACCGTGCGGATGAATTATGCTACACGGCGTGGCGCACAAAAAACGTAACTAAGATGAAAAGGGCACGAAGGCTTTAGCCTGAGTAGAGCGCCTTACGCGAATATCTCAAAAGATATTCATTCGTTTCAATTCGTATAATTCGCGTAATTCGTTGACCCTATTCTTTGCTCATTCTTTTTCCAAGTGCTGATAATCTTTCAAGGCGGTCCAATTGCCGCCCCATGACCAGCCTCTTGAAACCAGCGTTCTTACAATGACATTATCGTCTGTTAGCGTACCTTCAATTTCAGGATTGTAAACTGAGTTTGCGGGCAGTGTTATTCTGCCTCTTATATACGGATTTTGCATAGGATTGATGTCTATTGCCCTGCCCCTTGCGTGCATTGACAGAACTTGTCCTCCGGTGATTGTCCTGTAATTAAAAGCGGAACTGTTGTTCGCTTCCATAGAAAGATCATCATCCCATCTTCCGTTTCTCCTGAAAGATTCATAAGAAATTGGAATAACAGAATTAATCGGAAATTCTTCTTTTAACGCTTCTTCAAAGGCAAATTCAATATCTTCAACTAAATCTACATCAATAACCAACTGTCCCTGATGAATTTTATTATCAAATGAATAATATTTTACGGTTATAAGACGCTGTCTTTCTTTTATGTGCGTCGGGCAATTTACGGGAAGTCCGTCAAAAGCCTGATCATAAGTCATGTCGCTGTCTATTATTGGGGCTTCGTAAGTGCCAATAATGTCATCTGAACCGCAAAAAAAAATATCGATAAGAATAAAATGTTTGCCTTTATAATTTTATTCAATACTGTCCCATTCCTTGAAGTATTCTTTCTATATTGTTTCTATAAGTTACAGAGTCTTCCGCCCAATAGGTATAAACTTGCTCAAATGTTACAGCTCTTCCAAGATAATTTTTTTCTATTAATACTTCATACCGGGGATCGACTATATCCCTATTTGGCGGCGTTTCGCTTGCATAACCTTTTAAATGTTGAATATGGGCGCGGACGCCTATAGTCATATTAGGAAATTCTACGACAATGTTCCTGCCGGGTAATTCAACTGCATTCGACAAACCGGCATAGTTATGCACCCTCATACGCTCACGGTTTCTAAAGAAATCTGTCGCGCGGAGCATTTGGGCAATGGCAAAATATTGGTTTACCCCTTCTTCGGACGCTTCACTTATATATGTATCAATAAGAGGTTCAACATCACTAATTTGTAAAGAATGGTTTTGAGACCTTATGTAAGCAATTACAGCGTTTTTATTTATGTTTTCTGTGGCAAGAATATTGGAGTGAGTACGGGAAACTGTAGGTGACTGCTGTTCGCTGTTATTACCGCCATTAGTATCGGGACGAGTGGGGGGAACTACAGGCGACTGCTGTTCGTTATTATTACCGCCGTTTACATTTGCTCTTTCATTTGATTGTTGTCCTGCAAATGGTTGCCTGCTCTCTACAATTGTAACGGGGCTACCCTGAACCAATATTTTAAGCAGGGGACGGTCTCCTTCAACAGCTATATTGCTATATGCGCCGGCAGATGTCTGAATGCTAAAAAGTTCATAAAAGTTTTGATTGTTTTTTCTAAAACGAAGATTTGGTTTACCTTGAAATTCAACTAAAAGAAAATCCCCTTCTCTATCGATTAACGCTCCCGGCTCGTCAACTCTATAACTTATTATTATTGGCTCAGAAGAACTATTCGCCGGAAAAACAAGCGCTCTGTTTTCAATCCGGTATTGAGGGGCGCTACTTTGTTCATATACTCTAAGATCAAAGTTTTCAGAAATAAAGAAACTTAGCTGGTTTTTTATTTGATCAAAAGAAGTTATGCCGGGAATTTGTCCAATAATATTGAGAATTGCGGGAGTAACGGGAACTGTTTCCAGTGTTGCCCTTGTTTGAGGTTCAGTACTTTGATTACGTCCCTGAACGGAGAGTTCTCTTCTTAATTGAGCCAAGTCATATCTGATTTCAGCCAACTCTGTTATTATCTCACCGTTATTGTTTACAACGGCATCAGTACTTCCTCCGCTTTGAGTTCCCTTATTTTGGTTTCGATCTGATCCGCCAAAAGAAAACCCCAGATAACAGACAAAACACATAAAAAGTATCAGAAAAACTACTTTGTGTTTCATAAAATACCTCGATTAAAAAAATATTCCTACTCTACTTGTATTTTTTATACTCTATTGTAATTTTTGTCAACAGGTAACTTGAAAAAACCTCGTATTTTGGGATATTTTTGATGAATTATAGCAATATGAAGGATTTTTTTGGACGAGAAGTCAAATATTAACAAAAACAGAGTAGCCTTGACATTGCATATCAAAAGTCAAGAAAAATTAAAATCTTGGCTCCCCAGTGCCTATTCCATGTAAGTTATCTGCGCTGATAATGGAAACACGTTATGTCCAAACTGAATCTGCCTAGAAAGAGTTATACTTACTAATTTTTCGCAATTAGAGAACGCCTCATCTCCGATGAATCTTACAGAGGGCGGTATGATTATACTTGTCAAACTTTTACAATAAGAAAACGCCTGCTCTCCAATAGATGTTACAGAGGATGGTAAAGCTATACTTGTCAAACTTATGCAATTCCTAAAAGCCTCCTCTCCAATAGAATCTAGTAATAAAGATGACGAAGATATGATTACATCCCTTAACTTAACGCAATCTTTGAACGCTCCATATCCAATAGAAGTTACCGAAGATGGCATGGTTATCCTTGTTAAATCTGTGCAACCCATAAATGCCTCATATCCAATTGATGTTTCCGATGAAGATGTTGATGATATAGCTACATATGTCAACAGATTGCAATTCTTGAACGCCCCGTCTCCAATAGATGTTACAGAGAAGGGTATGTTTACCCTTGTTAAACTTCTACAATTCATGAATGCCTCTCTCCCAATAGATGTTCTCGATGAGGATGATGAAAATATGGTTAAATCTGCCAGCTTATTACAATTTTTAAACGCTCCGCTTCCAATAGACGTTACAAAAAGCGGTATATTTACTTCTGTCAAACTTGTGCAATCCAAAAACGCCCCATCTCCAATAGACGTTACAGAGGAGGGTATGATTACTTCTGCCAGACTCCTACAATTCTTGAAAGCTTCTTTTCCAATAGACGTTACAGAGACAGGTATAATCATGCTTGTTAAATTAACACATTCCATGAATGTCCCATCTCCAATAGACATTACAGAGAGCGGTATGGTTATACTTGTCAAACCGCCGCAGTATGCAAATGCGTAATTTTCAATAGACGTTACCGAGGATGGGAGCGTTATACTTGTCAAACCATTGCAGTTATAGAATGCGCCATTTCCAATAGATGCTACATTGGATGATATTGTTATATTTATCAAACTTTCGCAATTATAGAACATAGAATCTCCGATAACAGGAGATTGTATTGTTATACTTGTTAAACTTTCACAGGCATAAAATACTCCTTTTCCTATAGATGTTACAGAGGGAGGTATTGTTATACTTGTTAAACTTTTGCAACCATAGAATGCCCTGTCTCCAATAGACGTTACAGAGGGAGGTATTGTTATATCTGTTAAACTTTCACAATTAAAGAACGCCTCTTCTCCAATAGACGTTACCGTAGATGGTATTGTTACTTTTGTCAATTTTCTGTTCCCCATGAACACATTCTTTCCAATGGCAGTTACCGGTAAATTTAAAATCACATCCGGTATGTTTGGCGTTCTTGAACTTTCGATATAACTTTTTATGGTTATACTCTTTAAGTTAATTATTTCAAATGTAAACCCATTCGGAGATAGATTTACCGAACGCTTACAGCCTGTTTCTGCAAAAATAAATATAACAAGAGTAAAAAATAAAACTGCTTTTAATACGATGTTTTTCATACTCTCACACTCCTTGAGTTATCCTCTCGACTTTATCCCCCAACTTACAGTATTTTACACAAAATACCTAATCATTGTAACCTATCTGCGCTGAAGGCGGAAATGAATCGTATCCTAATCTCGTTCTTGGAAAAAGAGTTACGCTTTCTAAATTATCGCAACGGCTAAACGCTCTATTTCCAATAAATGTTACTGAGGAAGGAATTGTTATACTTGTCAAACCGGTACAGCCCAAGAACGCCAAATCTTCAATAGTTTTTAGTGAGGATGGAAGCGTTATGCTCGTCAAACTGTCGCAGTCAAGGAATGTCCAACCTTTAATAGTCGTTACCGAGGATGGTATTGTATATGTCCGGGCGTTTTTCCCTGCCGGATACGCGATGATTGTTTGTTTTGTTTTATTGAAAAGAATACCGTCTATACTTGCATAAGCAGGATTCAAACTGCTCACTTTTATGTTTCTTAAATTTCTACAATCAGTAAACACACAATCTCCAATAGACGTTACTGAGGATGGGATTACTATGCTTGTCAAATTTTTGCAACTGTAGAATGCCCTTTCTCCAATAGATGTTACAGAAGAAGGGAGCGTTACACTTATTAAATTTTTACAACAATAGAACGCCTCATCTTTGATAGTTGTTACCGTTGCAGGTATTGCGTACGTTTCGGAATCTTTTCCGTTCGGATATGCGATAATGGTTTTTATTTCTTTATCAAACAGTACACCGTCAGCACTAGTATAGGCAGGATTTAAGTTTTCAACTGTTATACTTGTCAGACTATCGCAATAACTGAATGCTACATCTCCAATAGATGTTACAGAGGATGGAATCGTTATGCTTGTTAAACTTTTACAACTAGAGAACGCCCAATCTCCAATAACTTTTACAGAAGAAGGAATGGTTATGCTTTTTAAACTTTCGCAATTAGAGAACGCCCATGCTCCAATAACAGTTACAGAGGAAGGTATAGTTATGCTTGTTAAATTTTTACAACTATAGAACGCCTCATCTTTGATAGTTGTTACCGTTGCAGGTATTGCGTACGTTCCGACATCTTTTCCGCTCGGATATGCGATAATGGTTTTTATTTCCTTATCAAACAACACACCGTCAACACTAGTGTAGGCAGGATTTAAGTTTTCAACTGTTATACTTGTCAGACTATTGCAATAACTGAATACTTCATCTCCAATAGATGTTACAGAGGAAGGTATAGTTATGCTTGTTAAACTTTCACAGCCGCTGAACACCCAATCTCCTATAGATGTTACAGAGTATGGGAGCGTTATGCTTGTCAAACTTTTACAACTAGAGAACGCCCCATCTCCTATAGACGTTATTGAGGACGGAATTACTATGTTTGTTAAACTCTTGCAATTAGCGAACACATTCCTTTTTAGAACCGTTACTGAAAACGGTATTATTATGCTTGTCAAACTTTCGCAATATTGGAACGCCTCATTCCCAATAGACGTTACAGAGGACGGGATCGTTATGCTTGACAAATTTTCGCATTTATTGAACGCCATATCTCCAATAGACGTTACAGAGTCCGGTATTACTATGCTTGCTAAACTTTCACAATTAGCGAACACCCATGCGCCAATAGATGTTAGCGAAGATGGCAGGGTTATACTTGTCAAACCGGTACAGCCCCAGAACGCATAACTTCCAATAGATGTTACCGAGGACGGGAACGTTATACTTGACAAACTTTCACAACCCCAAAACGCCCTATCTCCTATAGACGTTACCGAGGATGGTATTGTATATATTTTTGCGTCCTTTCCGGAGGGATACGCAATGATTGTCTGCATAGTTCTGTCAAACAAAACGCCGTCAACACTTACATAAACAGGGTTTATGTTCTCGACTGTTATACTTGTTAAAACTTTACAAGAATTGAACGCCATATCTCCAATAGAAGTTGTCAAAGATGGTATGTTTATACTTGTCAAACTTCTGCAATTATAAAACGTGCTTTTTCCAATACTCGTTACCAAAGACGGTATATTTATACTCGTTAAACTTTCACAGCCGGAGAATGCGTAATCTCCGATAGATGTTACAGAAGACGGGAGTGTTATGCTTTTCAAACTTTTACATTCCGAAAATGTACCGTTTTCAATAGATGTTATTGCGGATGGTATATTTATGCTTTTCAAACTTTCACAACCCCGGAATGTACCTTTTCCAATAGACATTACTGAAGATGGTATGTTTATACTTGTCAAACCTTTGCAATTAGAAAACGCAGATTCTTCAATAGATGTTACAGAGGATGGGAGCGCGTATGTTGCTTCATTTTTTCCCGCAGGATATACGATGATGGTCTGTATAGTTTTGTCAAACAGAACACCGTCAATGCTTGTATAGGTAGGATTATGTCTGTTTACTATTATGTTCGTTAAATTATAGCAACCAATGAATGTCCTCTCTCCAATAGACGTTACGGAGGACGGGATTTTTATGCTTGTCAAACTTTTGCAGAACTCAAATGCACCGTCTTTAATAGTTATTACCGATGATGGGAGCGTTATACCTGTCAGACTTTTGCAACCATGGAACGCAGAATCTCCAATACTCGTTACAGAAGAAGGTATTTTAAGACTCGTCAAACTTTCGCAATCCCAAAATACCATAGCTTCAATAACCGTTACAGAAGATGGTATGTTTATGTTTGTCAAATTTCTGCAATCAAAGAACGCTGTATTTCCAATAGACGTTATGGACGATGGTATTTTTATGCTTTTTAACCTATAGCAATTAAAGAATGTCCCACCACCAATAGATGTTACAGGCAATCCCTGAATCCGTCTTGGTATGATTAGCGTCTCGGCTTCTCCTGTGTACTTTGTAATGGTTATACTTTTACCGTCAACAATTACAAACTCAAGTCCTGCAGGCAGATGCTCTTGCGAAGATTTACAGCCGGTTCCTGCAAGGGCAGATATTATTATAATAAATATTAAAACTATTTCTTTTAATATAACATTTTTCATACTAATATATCTTTTACCATCCTCTTTATACTTTTTGTGCGACTTGTGAAATTCTTCCGCTCCTAATCCCGGTAACTTATCTGCGTCAAGGCTGGAAACGCTTTTTCCCCGACTTGTGTCCGGCGTGAGAGAGTTATCCTTGTTAAATTCTCGCAATAAGAAAACGCATCATCTCCAATAGAAATTACAGAGGATGGTATTGATACATCTGTCAAACCCCTGCAAACAAAGAATGCATATTCTTCAATAGACGTTACTGAGGACGGAAGTGTTATGCTTGCCAAGTTAATACAGTGAGAGAATGTACCTCTTTTAATGGACGTTACAGAGGACGGTATCACTATACCCGTCAAACTTGTACAGTCTTGAAACGCACCGTCTCCAATAAACGTTACTGATGATGGTATTTCTATACCAGTCAAACTCTCACAGCCAAAAAATGCATAATCTCCAATAGACGTTATTGAGGATGGGAGTGTTATGCTTGTCAAACTTTCGCAGGAACTGAATGTCATATATCCAATAGATGTTACATAGGATGGTATTACCATACCAGTCAAACTTTTGCAGAAAGAAAAGGCATTGTCTCCAATAGACTTTATTGAAGATGGTATTATTATATCTGTCAAACTTTTACAATAATTGAACGCATAACTTCCAATAGACATTACTGAGGATGGGAGTGAGTATGTTCTTGCGTCCTTTCCGGCAGGATATGCAATGATGGTCTGTATAGTTTTGTCAAACAGAACTCCGTCAATGCTTGTATAAGCAGGATTTTCGTTATCTACTGTTATGTTTGTTAAACTACAAAATGTGAATGAATTATTTCCTATAGATGTTACAGATGATGGTATTAATATACTTGTCAAACTACCGCAACAAGAGAATGCATTTTCTCCAATAGTTGTTACAGAAGATGGTATTAATATATCTCTTAAATTTCTGCAATACAAAAACGCAGATTCTCCGATAGATGTTACCGAAAATGGTATGACTATACTTGTCAAACCTCTACATTCATAAAACGCCTCATCTCCTATAGACACCACAGAGGACGGAATTGTTATGTTTCTCAAATTCCAGCAAGCTTTGAATAACTCATTTTCAATAGACGTTACCGAGGAAGGGAGTATTATACTTGTCAATCTTATGCATCTAACGAACGCTCCACTTTTAATAGTCGTTACAGAGGATGGTACTATTATTCTTATCAAACTATGGCATATACTGAACGCGTTATCTCCAATAACAGTTACAGGTAAACCCTGTATCAATTCGGGTATTTGCATCATTATGTCATTACCTTCGTACTTTGTAATAGTTACGCTTCTGCCTTCAATGATCTCAAAAGAAAGTCCATCCGGCGCTTGTTCACGCGCTTGTTCCGATAGCTTGTCCAGCGCTTGCTCTACCGATGCAAGACCAACATTCCGGTAAGTTATCTGCACTGAATCAGGAAGCGCGTTCATTCCACAAAGTGTACGCCGGGAAAGAGTTATGCTTGTCAAACTAGCGCAGTTATTGAACGCATATTCTCCAATAAACATTACCGAGAATGGTATTATTATGCTTTTCAAACTATCACAGCCCCAGAATGCGTAATCTCCAATTGACGTTACAGAGGGTGGTATCGTTATTTCTGTCAAACTACCGCAACAACTGAACGCCCCATCTCCAATAATAGTTAACGAAGATGGGAGCGCTATATTTATTTCCATTAAATTACTGCATCCGTCGAACGCTTTTTCTCCAATTGATGTTACAGATGATGGAATTGTTATTCTTGTCAAACTGTCACATTGCCAAAACGCGTAATCTCCAATAGACGTTACAGAGGATGGGAGTGTTATTCTTTCCAGATTGTAACAGCAAAAGAACGCCTCATCTCCAATAATTGTTACAGAAGATGGTACTGTTATTCTTGTCAAACTTTCACAGCCCAAGAATGCAGAATTTCCAATAACCGTTACAGAAGGAGGTATTGTGTATATTCTCGCGTTTTTTGCCCTCGGATATACAATGAGGGTTCGTATAGCTTTGTCAAACAAAACACCGTCAATGCTCGCATAAACGGAATTAAGGCTGTCTACTGTTATGCTTGTCAAACTATAGCAATAGGAGAACACATCATTTCCAATAGATGTTACTGAAGATGGTATTGTGATGCTTGGCAAACTTTTACAGCCGCTGAACGCATTATCTCCGATAGTTATTACCGAAGATGGTAATACTATTCTTGTTAAATTTTCGCAAAAAGAGAACGCGGATTCACCAATAGATGTTACAGAGGATGGTATTACTATGCTTGTTAAATTTTCGCAATAACTGAATGCCTCATTTCCAATAGCCGTTATTGAGGACGATATTTCTATGCTTGTCAAACTTCTACAAAACTTGAATACCTCATCTCCAATAGCCGTTACAGGAGATGGCATGATTATATTTGTCAAACGATAGCAAGACCTGAACGCTCCGTCTCCAATATATGTTACAGAGGACGGTATTTCTATGCCTGTCAAACTTGTACAAACATCAAACGCATAATCCCCAATAGACTTTACAAAGAATGGTATAGCGTATATTTCCGATTTTTTTCCTGCCGGATACGCGATGATATTTACAAGAGTTTTATCAAACAGAATGCCATCAATACTTGCATAAGCGGGATTTAAGTTATCTATTGTTATACTTGTCAATCTATAGCAACCGGATAATGCCCTCTCTCCAATAGAGGCTACCGAAGATGGTATATTTATGCTTGTTAAACTATCGTGGTTTTGGAACGCTTCATCTCCAATAGCCGTTACCGGTAAGCCCTGAATCTTTTCGGGTATAATTAATGTTATTGAGGAACCGCTGTACCCTATAATTGTTACATTTCTGCCGCCAACGATCTCAAAGTCAAACCCATCCGGCGTTTGCTTCGGAACTTGCTCTGTAGCTTGGTCAGGCGCTTGTTTTGCAGAGGCTTTACAGACAGTTACCGCAAAAACAAATATTAACATAATGACTATTAAAACAATTTCTTTTAATTTAACATTTTTCATACTAATTATACCTCATTGGCTAATCCCTGTAATTTCTCTGCACTGAAGACGGAAATGCGCTTGTTCCGACTTGCGTCCTCCGTGAAAGAGTTATACTTCTCAACCCATTGCACATAAAGAACGCTCCTTCTCCAATGGACATTACTGAAGATGGTATGATTATTTCTGTAAAACTTGCACATCCTTGGAACGCCCTCTCTCCAATAGAGGTTACCAAAGATGGTATGGTTATGTTTGTCAAATTAGCGCAGGAAATAAATGAGTGATCTCCAATAGCCGTTACTGAGGATGGGATGGTTATACTTGTTAAACTAACGCAAGAATGGAACGCATACTTTCCAATAGCCGTTACCGAAGATGGTATTGTATATGTGTTTGCGTTTTTTCCTGCCGGATACGCAATGATGGTTCGTCTGGCTTTGTCAAACAAAACGCCGTCAACGCTTGTAAAAGCAGGATTTCGGTTGTCTACTGTTATGCTCATCAAACTAATGCAACCGGTAAACATCCTATCTCCAATAGATGTTACTGAGGATGGGAGCGTTATACTTGTCAAATTAGCACAAGAACCAAATGCATTTTCTCTAATAACAGTTACTGATGTCGGTATGGTAATGCTTGTCAATTCCTTGCATCCATAAAATGCCATATTTCCGATAGCCGTTACTGAAGATGGTATGGTTATACTCGTCAGTCTCTCGCATTGATAAAACGCCTCATTTCCAATAGTCGTTACTGAGGATGGTATTATGTATGTGTTTGAATTTTTTCCGAGCGGATATACAATGATGGTTCGTATGTTTTTGTCAAACAGAACTCCATCAATGCTTGCATAAGAGGGATTCCGGCTGTCCACTGTTATAGTCGTCAATTTATTACAAGCAACGAACACACCATCTCCGATAGATGTTACAGAGGACGGTATTGATATGCTTGTCAAACTTCTACAAACAGTAAAAGCATATTTTCCTATAGATGTTACAGAAGACGGTATTACTATATCCTGCAATTGAACACAACCATAGAACGCATTATCTCCAATAGTCGTTACAGAGGATGGTAAGATTATACTCGTCAACCTATGACATTGAGAGAATGCCAAATCTCCAATAGTCGTTAACGAGGATGGTGTGCTTATACTTATACTTGTTAAATTATCACAGCCATAGAACGCCTCCTTCCTAATAGATATTACAGAAGACGGTATATTTATACCCGTTAAATCATGACAAGTAAAAAATGCTTTCTCTCCAATAACCGTAACCGATGATGGTATAGTATATGTCCCTGTATTTTTTCCCTCAGGATAACTAATGATGGTTCGTCCTGTTTTGTCAAACAGAACGCCGTCAATACTCGAATAAACAGAATTACGTCTATCCACTGTTATGTTTTCCAACCTAATACAACCATTGAATACCTCATCTCCGATGGACGTTAGCGAGGCTGGTAATGCTATACTTGTCAAACCACTACAGCCAAAGAACGCTTTATCTAGTATAGATGTTACGGATAACATTGTTATATTTGTCAAACCAATGCAACGAGCGAACGCGCTGTCCCCAATAGATATCACAGAGGATGGCATTGTTATACTTGTCAGTCTTTCGCATCGATAAAACGCCACATCTCCAATAACCGTTACAGAAGAAGGGATAGTTATACTTGTCAAACTTTCGCATCTATGGAACGCATTCTTTCCAATAACAGTTACTGAGGATGGTATTGTGTATGTATCCTCATATTTTCCTTCCGGGTACACAATAATGGTTCGTATAGTTTTGTCAAATAGAACGCCGTCAACGCTTGTATAAGCAGGGTTGTTTCTTTCCACTGTAATATTTATCAAATTATTACAGTAAATAAACACTCCATTCCCGATAGACGTTACCGAAGATGGGAGCGTTATGCTTCTCAAACCGGTACATTCGCCAAACGCAAATTCTCCAATCGTCGTTACAGAGGATGGGATTGTTATGCTTCTTAATTCTTCGCATCTATAGAATGCATTATCCCCAATGACGGTTACAGGTAAGCCTTGAATCCGTTCAGGTATGTTTAACGTTCCGGCATTTCCTCTGTACTTTGTAATAGTTACGCTTCTGCCGTCAACAATCCTAAAGTCAAGATCGTCCGGTATTTGCCGTACCGGCTCTTGCTGTACTGGAGTTTGCCGTGCCTGAGGTTGTTCATCATTACGGTAATTTATCCGCGCCGATAATGGGAATACGTTTTCTTCAACCTGCGTTCGCCGCGAAATGGTTACGCTTGTTAAACTTTCGCAATTAGCAAACGCGCTTCTTTGAATAATCACTACTGAGGATGGTATTTCTATACTTGTCAAACTTTTGCATCCGGAAAACGCCGAATCCCAAATAGACGTTACGGAGGAGGGTATTTCTACACTCGTCAAGCTATCGCAACCATAAAATGACGTATTTCCAATTGATGTTACCGAGGATGGTACTGTGTATGTTCTTGCATTCCTTCCTGTCGGATATTGGATAAGGTTTCGTACGGCTTTGTCAAACAGAACGCCGTCAACACTTGTATAAGAAGGATTAAGGCTATCCACTGTTATGCTTGTTAAACCACTATTTATGAACGCCATATACCCAATAGACGTTACAGAGGACGGTATTTCTATATTTGTTAAATTCTTGCAACTACCGAATGTCCGATCTCCGATAGACCTTACCGATGGAGGTATTGTTATACTTGTCAGTCTACTGTTAGAGAAAGCCCCATCACCAATAGTGTTTACCGAAGATGGGAGAGTGTATGATCTTATATTTTTTGCCGCCGGGTATCTGATGAGGGTTCGTATATTTTTATCAAACAGAACGCCGTCAATGCTTGCATAAGAAGGATTTTGGCTATCCACTGTTATACTTGTCAAACTTGTGCAACCATTAAATGCGGAATTTCCAATAGATGTTACCGAAGATGGAAGCGTTACATTTGTCAAACTTTCGCAACCATGGAACGCCTCAAATTCAATAGTCGTTACATAGGAAGGAATTATTATATTTATCAAACCACTGCCGGAGAACGACCAATTTTTAATAACCGTTACAGGTAAGCCTTGAATCCGCTCAGGCAGGATTAGCCTTGTAACATTCCCGTTGTACCTTGTGATGGTTACGGTTCTGTTATTAACAATCTCATAGCTAAGCCCGGCAGGAATTTGCTGTGCCGAAACTTGTGCAACAAGTCCAAAGATAAGAGCAAATAACATAAAAACTTTAAATTTAACACTTTTCATACTAATATACTTCCCAAATCTTCCCCCGGATACCTAATCCTTGTAAATTATCTGCGCTGAACGCGGAAACGCGTCTCCTCCAACTCGCGTCCGCCGTGAGAGAGTTATGCTCATCAAGCTATTACAGGCATAGAACGCATGCTCTCCAATTGACGTTACAGATGGTGGTATTATTACGTTCGTCAAGCTATTACACCAAGAAAATGCGCCGTCTCCAATAGACGTTACAGAGGATGGTATTGTTACACTTTTCAAGCCTATGCAATCCATGAACGCATACGGTCCAATAAACATTACTGAGGACGGTATTGAGTATATTTCCGCATTTTTCCCGTCTGGATATACGATGATAGTTCGCATATTTTTATCAAACAAAACACCATCAACGCTTGCGTAAGAAGGATTTTGTCTATCCACTGCTATGTTTGTCAAACTAGTACAGCCTCTGAACGCATTTATTCTAATAGATATTACAGAGGATGGAATTGTTATGTCTGTCAAACTCCCGCAAAAAGAGAATGCTTCCTCTCCTATACTTATTACCGAAGATGGGAGCGTTATGCTTATAAAACTATTACAGCCAACGAACGCATAATTTCCAATAGTTGTTACAGAGGATGGGAGCGTTATACTTGTCAAATTATCGCAGGCAAAGAACGCCCAATCTCCAATAGTCGTTACAGAGGAGGGTATTGTTATTTCTGTTAAATTAAAACAGCCAACAAACGCCGCATTTCCAATTGACGTTACAGATGCCGGTATGGAGTATGCCCCTCCCCTTCTGCCTGCCGGATATACTAATATTGTTCTTATTCTTTTGTCGAACAGAACGCCGTCAAGACTTGTGTACACAGAATTCTGCCTATCAACTGATATGCTTGTCAAACTTTTACAGCCGCCGAACACAGAAGCTCCGATAGACCTTACCGAGGGTGGGAGCGTTATGCTTATTAAACTAACACAGTTTTCAAACGCCCTATCTCCGATAGACGTTACAGAGGATGGGAGCGTTATGTCTGTCAAACTAGCACAGTCTCTAAACGTATAATCTCCTATAGTCCTTACCGAGGCTGGAATGGTTATACTTGTCAAACTACCGCAATCAGCAAACACACCATCTCCGATACCGGTTACCGGTAAACCTTGAATCCGCCCTGGTATGTTAATTGTTTCAGCATCCCCTTCGTACCATAGAATAGTTATACTCCTACGGTCAACAATCTCAAACCCAAATCCATCTTGCATTTGCTGTGCCGAAATTTGCGCTACAAGTCCAAAGATAAAAGCAAAAAATAAAACCGCTCTTAATTTAATTTTCTTCATACTTTAATTATACCCCAAAAACTGTCATTTCAACATTCTTTTCGTAGCTTACAGAATCTCTCCACCACCTAATCCCGGTAAATTATTTGCGTTGAACGCGGAAATGCATGTTCTCCAATCAGTGTATGCCGGGAAATAGTTATACTTTTCAAACTTTTGCAATCCCTGAATGCCAATTCTCCAATAGACGTTACAGAGGATGGTATTGTTACATCTGCCAAACTTACGCAATCCATGAATGCCCAGCCTTCGATAATTGTTACCGAAGAAGGTACGGTTATGCTTGTCAAATTATTGGAACCACCGAACGCCCCATCTCCAATAACCGTTACCGATGAAGGTATTTGGTATGTATTCGCGTCTCTTCCGGCAGGATACGCAATGATAGTTTGTAAAGTTTTGTCAAACAAAACACCGTCAATGCTTGTATAAACAGGATTTTGACTGTCTACTGTTATGCTCATCAAACTACCACAGCCACTGAATACAGAACCTTCAATAATCGTTACAGAAGATGGTATAGTGATGCTCGTCAAACTTTCGCATTCAAAAAACGCCCTATATTCAATAGACGTTACAGAAGATGGTATGATTACATCTGTCAAACTGCTACAACGGGTAAACACATTAATTCCAATAGACGTTATAGAGGATGGTATGGTTACATCTGTCAAACTACTGCAACCATAAAACGCATCTATTCCAATATACGTTACCGAAGAGGGGAGAGTTATGCTTGTTAAACTGACGCAATCATAGAATGCGCCTCTCCCAATATACGTTACAGAAGATGGGAGAGTTATACTTGTCAAACTACCACAATTAGAGAACGCATAATTTTCAATAGTCGTTACAGAAGATGGGAGAGTTATACTTGCCAAACTTTCGCAATCTCTGAACATCTCATATGTAATAGACGTTACCGGGGATAATATGGTTATACTTGTCAAACTAGTGCAATAAAAAAACACCGAATTTCCAATATATGTTACCGAGGAAGGTATGGCTATGTTTGTCAAACTAGTGCAATAAACAAACGCCGAATTTCCAATATATGTTACAGAAGACGGGAGAGTTATACTTGCCAAACTACCGCAGTATTCAAACGTCCTATCTCCAATAGACGTTACAGATGGTGGTATTATTATATTTGCCAAACTATCGCATCTTGAGAACGCTCTATTTCCAATAGATGTTACCGAAGCTGGTATTGTTATGCTTGCCAAACTATAGCATCTAGAGAACGCCTCATCTCCAATAAACGTTATCGAGGAGGGGAGAGTTATACTTGTCAGACTGCCGCAAATAGAGGATGAGAATGCTCCTTCTCCAATAGCCGTTACCGGCAAGCCTCGAATCTGCTCTGGTATTTGTATCGGGGTATTTTTTGTGTAGCTTGTAATGGTTACGCTTTTGCCGTCAACTATCTCAAAATTAAGTCCGTCCGGAACAGGTTCCCACGTTTGCTCCGACAAAACTTTACAGCCAATTCTCGCAAAAGCAAAAATTGCCAAAGCTATTAATATAAAAACTATTAATTTAACATTTTTCATACTAATATATCACCTTAAACTACCCTTTCAATCTCCTAATCCCTGTATTTTAGTTCTACTGAATCATAGAAAGAGTCCTCACTAACCCGCGTCCTTCGGGAAAGAGTTATGCTTCTCAAATTATAGCATCTATAGAAAGCCCCATTTCCAATAGATGTTACAGAGGATGGTATGTCTATACTTGTTAAATTACTACAATTATAGAACGCCCCATCTCCAATAGATGTTATCGAAGACGGTATGCTTATGCTTGTCAAACTATAGCAACAAGCGAATGTCTCATCTCTAATAGTTGTTATAGAGGATGGTATGTTTATACTTGCCAAAACATAGCAAAAAGAGAAAGCCCCATTTCCAATAGATGTTACCGAGGGGGGGATGGTTATGTCTGTCAAATTTTCACAATAAGAAAATGCCTGCTCTCCAATAGTCGTTATTGAGGATGGTATTGTGTATGTTCTTGAATCTTTCCCGACCGGATACGCGATGATGGTTCGTATAGCTTTGTCAAAAAGAACATCGTCAATGCTTGTATAAGCAGGATTTCGGCTGTCAACTGTTATGCTTGCCAAACTTCTGCAACCGGCAAACGCCCCATCTCCGATAGACGTTACATGAGAGGGTATGCTCATACTTGTCAAACTATCGCATCTAAAGAACGCCCTATCTCCAATAGACGTTACAGAGGACGGTACTATGTATGTACTTGTGTTTTTTCCCGGCGGATAGATAATGATGGTTCGTATAGTTTTGTCAAACAGAACACCGTCAAGGCTCGCGTAAGCAGTATTTCTGCTGTCAACTGTTATACTTGTCAGACTATTACAGCCCATGAACGCGGCATTTCCAATAGACGTTACTGAAGGTGGGATTGTTATGCTCACCAAACTATCGCAAAAAGAGAACGCATAACTTCCAATAGACGTTACTGAAGGTGGGATTGTTATGCTTGTTAAATGACTATAGCCATTGAATGCCCAATCCTCAATAACCGTTACAGGTAAGCCTTGAATTCGTTCCGGTATGTCTATGGTTGAAGCATTTCCGGTATATCCTTTAATGGTTACGCTTTTGCCGTCAACAATCTCAAATTCAAGCCCCTCCGGCGCTTGCTGTGCAAAACCTTGTACCGCAATTATAAAGACAAAAGCAAAAATTAAAACAATTTCTTTTAACTTAACACTTTTCATACTAATTATACCTCATAGAACTATCTTTAATACCTAATCTCTATATTTTATATGCGTTGAATCGGGAAATGTGTTCCTTTCAATCTCTGTCCTGCGGGAAAGAGACACGCTTGTCAATCTATCGCAACCTTCGAACGCTTCATATCCAATAGATGTTACAGAGGATGGTATGGTTATACTTTCTAAACTAGTACAATAAAAGAACGCGTCTCTCTCAATAGACCTTACCGAGGGTGGTATTGTTATGTTTGTCAAACTTTCGCAATAACAAAACGAACCCTCTCCAATAACCGTTACAGAGGATGGTATAGTTATATTTTCTAAACTAGTACAATAAGAGAACGCGTCTCTCTCAATAGACGTTACAGAGTACGGTATTATAATACTTGTCAAACCACTACAGCCAGCAAACGCCGCCTCTCCAATAGACGTTACCGAGGATGGTATGATTATGCTTGTCAAAGTACCGCAGCCGCCAAACGCTCCGACACCAATAGATGTTACAGAAGATGGTATCGCGTATGTTCCCGCGTCTTTTCCGGCAGGATACGCTATGATAGTTTGTAGAGTTTTGTCAAACAGAACGCCGTTAATACTTGTATAAGCAGGATTCCGGCTGTCCACTGTTATGCTCGTCAAACTTCCGCAATGAAAGAATGCGCATTCTCCAATAGACGTTACCGAAGATGGTATGGTTATACTTGTCAAACTTCCGCAATAATAGAATGCGGAAATTCCAATAGACGTTACTGAGAATGAAATGGTTACACTTGTCAAACTTTCGCAACAATAGAACGCCGCATATCCAATAACCGTTACAGAGGACGGTATGGTTATGCTTGTCAAACTTTTACAACCCCAAAACGCCCTATCTCCAATAGATGTTACCGAAGAAGGGATTGTTATACTTACCAAACTATCGCAAAAAAAGAACAAAGATTCTTCAATAGACGTTACGGAGGACGGTATGATTATATTTGTCAAACTACTGCATTCAGAGAATGCGCCTCTTCCAATAGATGTTACAGAGGATGGGAGCGTTATACTTGTCAAACTACTGCAGTCGTCGAACGCCCCCTCTCCAATAGAAGTTACAGAGGATGGTACGATTATACTTGTCAAACTACGGCAGTATTGGAACGCATAATCTCCAATAGACGTTACAGAGGATGGTATTACGTATGTTTCTATATTTTTTCCTGCCGGATATGCGATGATAGTTCGTATAGTTTTGTTAAACAGAACACCGTCAATACTCGCGTAAGCGAAATTTTGTCTGTCAACCGTTATGCTTGTCAAACTGCCA
The DNA here is from genome assembly GCA_031254315.1 of Treponema sp. Taxonomy (GTDB): domain Bacteria; phylum Spirochaetota; class Spirochaetia; order Treponematales; family Breznakiellaceae; genus WQXQ01. Next base: position 20,406 of record JAIRUQ010000007.1, on the reverse strand, counting down.
CAACTACTGAACACTTCAGATCCAATAGACTCTACAGAATGAGGGAGAGTTATGTTTGTCAAACTTACGCAACCCCAGAACACTGCGTCTCCAATAGATGTTACAGAAGACGGTATGATTATGCTTATCAAACTTTCACAGCTACTGAACGCTCTGTTTCCAATAGAAGTTACCGAAGATGGAAGAGTTATACTTTTAAAATTTCTACAGCACCAGAACGCGCTATTTCCAATAGCTGTTACCGGTAAACCCTGAATCCGCTCAGGTATGTTTAGCGTTTCGGCATCTCCTCTGTACCCTGTAATGGTTACGCTCTTGCCATTAATGATATCAAAACAAAGCCCGGCAGGAATTTGCTGTGCCGAAACTTGTACAGCAAATCCAAAGACAAGAGCAAATAACATAAAAACTTTTAATTTAACACTTTTCATACTAACATTCCTTCTAAATTATTTTTCCAATACCTAATCCCGGTAAGTTATCCGCGCTGAAGGCGGAAAAGCGTTTCTTCCAACCTGCACCCTGCGAAAAAGAGTTATACTTCTCAAATTAATACAATAAGCGAATGCGGCTTCTCCAATAGACGTTACCGATGAAGGTATTGTTATACTTGTTAAACTATTACATTCAAAAAATGCCCTATCTCCAATACTTATTACAGAGGATGGGAGAGTCACACTTACCAAACTAGCGCAATCAGCAAACGCCTCATCTCCGATAGATGTTACAGAGGATGGGATGTCTATTCTTGTTAAACTCGAGCAATAAGCAAACGCCGAATTTCCAATAGATGTTACAGATGACGGTATAGTTATACTTGTCAAAGTACTACATCCATAGAATGTACCAACTCCAATACTTGTTACCGAGGATGGTATGGTTATACTTGTCAAACCGGTACATTCATAGAACGCGCAATCTCCAATACTTGTTACCGAGACCGGGAGAGTTACACTTGCCAAACCGGCACAATCAGCAAACGCCCAAATTCCAATAGATGTTACAGAAGCCGGAATCACATATGTTCTCGCGTTTTTTCCCGGCGGATATTTGATAATTGTTCGTATCATTTTGTCAAACAGAACACCGTCAATGCTTGCATAAGCATGGTTGCGGTTGTCTACTGTTATGCTTGTCAAATTTTCACAATAATGGAACACCACATTTCCAATAGATGTTACAGAAGATGGTATGTCTATTCTTGTCAAATTCGCGCAATAATTAAACGCGAAATTCTCAATAATCGTTACAGAGGATGGTATTATGTATGCCCCCGCGTTTTTTCCCGGCGGATATACGATGATTGTTCGCATAGTTTTATCAAACAGAATACCGTCAACGCTTGCGTAAACAGGATTTTGGTCGTCAACTGTTATACTTGTCAAACCGGTACAAGCATCAAACACCCTACCTTCAACTAACGTTACCGATGAAGGGAGAGTTATGTTTGTCAGACTAACGCAACCATCAAACGCATGCATTCTAATACTTGTTACAGAGGAAGGGAGAGTTATACTTATCAAATTATTGCAATTAGCAAACGTACCTATTCCAATAGATGTTACATTGGATGGGAGAGTTATACTCGTCAAACCGGTACAACCACTAAACGCTCCATCTCCGATAGACATTACCGAGTCCGGTATCGTTATACTTGTCAAATTTATGCAACTATGGAACGCCTCATTTCCAATTGATGTTACAGAGGATGGGAGAGTTATGTCTTTCAACCTTTGGCAACCTTCAAACGCTCTGTATCCGATAGACATTACCGAGTCCGGTATCGTTATACTTGTCAAATTACCGCATCCAAAGAACGCGTATTCTCCAATAGCCGTTACAGGTAAGCCTTGAATCCGATCCGGTATTTGCACCGTAGCGGTATTTATTGCGTACCACCTTGTAATGGTTACGCTTTTACCGTCAACAATCTCAAAAGCAAGGGCATCCTGTACTTGCTGTGCCGAAACTTGCGCCGCAAATCCAAAGACAAGAGCAAATAACATAAAAACTTTTAACTTAACACTTTTCATACTAACCATTAACATAAAAGCTGTTAATTTGCATTAAAAGTAAATCTTCCAGCCGGTCTGAACAACAACTCCGCTAAGGGGGAAATCAGTTATCATTTTCTGTCCTATATACCCGGCTTCAACATAAATGCCGCCGAAATCCCCACTGCCGAATTCAAAGCCTCCCCCATAACCAAAAGTGTAGACAAAAGTATCTGATGAAAAACCATTTTGAGAATTAGTGTAAAAACCCGCACCGCCTTCGATATAAATATATATCGCTAATTCATCTTCGAAACGTCCAAAAATAATTTTTTCAGAAAGGGTAAGTACCGTATTTTCAACGCCGGCATAGCTAAAACCGCCGGCACGGAATAAGAAATTATTTTGTAAATAAAATCTGTCTCTTTGTAAAAAATCAATGCCCAAATTAATATGTCCTCCGTGTAATTCAGGGTTCCCGGTATAGGTATAACCCGCGCTCAATGAAAGCGCACCTCTTTCTGAATTATCATCCGCGTATATTCCAACAGCGAATAATACAAAAACCACTAAAAACAAAACACTCTTTTTCATAACATGCCTCCAAAATTTTTTAGACTCTATACAGAGTCTATTATTTTTTAACAACTCTTTTACAGCGGACTTGCTTCCGCATTAAAAATAAATCCTCCAGCCGTACTGAACAACAAACCCGCTAAGAGGAAAATCCGCTATTAGTTTCTGTCCAATATACCCGGCTTCAATATAGAAACTCCTGCCCATTTCAACACCTCCCCCAAAACCATAACTATAAACAAAAGTATCTAATGAAAAATCATTTTGGTAATTGGCGTAAAAGCCAGCGCCTCCTTCAACATACAAATATATCATCATGTTAGGGGATAAATAACCACTACCAAAAACAATTTTTTCTGAAAGTGTAAGAACTGTATTGTCAACGCCGTCAAGGTTAAAACCGGCGGCGCGTAATATAAAATTATTTTGTAAATAAAATTTGCCTCTAAAAAAATCAATGCCAAAATTAATATGCCCGCCATTTAATTCAGGGTTATTGATATAGGTATAACCTGCGCTCAATGAAAGCGGACCTCTTTCCGGCTCATCACCGGCGTATATTCCAACAGCGAATAATACAAAAACCACTAAAAACAAAAGACTCTTTTTCATAACATACCTCCAATCAAACTCTATACATACATTTTCAACAATTTCTTAACAGCGGACTTATTCCCGCCCGGTCCCACGCATGAAGGACAGCCGCTTTTACACGGACAGATATTCACAGCTGAAAGGGTAGCGCGTAACAAAAACTCCAGTCTTTGCGCGAGGTTCTCTGTAAGACCCGTGCCTCCCGGATATTTGTCGTAAATGTAAAGGGCAGGGATGCCAAAGTGGGGATCGCGCACACGCTCGGCTATTCCAAGGTCGCGCGGATCGCAGAGAAGGAACACAGGGGCGATGTTGCGTATCAAAGTCCCGGCTCCGGAAAGCGCTTCTCCGACTCCTTGTTCGTCCATTTCCGCCAAAACCTTGCCCCCGGTGCTTTCCGGCGCGAAGAGCAGGACAAGACAGCGCGTTTGTATCTCTTCTTCGGGAAGGCTAATATCACCGTAACCGATATTTTCATGGGAACGGAAACGAAGTTTTTTGAACTTGGTAACCTGAGAGCGTACCAGAACATCGGACAAAACGCCCTCCCCTATTCCATAACTGAATTTTTCGTCCTCTGTAAGAACTTTTATATCGGTCTTTACCAAACCATCGGTAAAATAATTGACATCGGCTTCTCGCACATGGCATTTTCGGTTTTCAATATCCAGCTCTTCTACCATGTACTGACGACCGCGATGAATGTACACCGCGTTGACAAATAACATTTCTTTCGCGCTTGGACGATCCATTTCTCCAATTACAGAATTTCTGCCTTCGGTTAAATCAATTATTACAACATTGTCCGCTCCTGCACTGCGAAGGCTCACTCCCTCCGCAGGATAGGAACGATCCGCCCAATGCCATTTTTCCCCTGTGTGGCGCACAATTCCCGCTTCTTCAAGGTAATCAAGCGCCTCTTTTGCGTTTTCACCGTAACAGCTATTAGTGTCAGCTAACTCCTCGTCAGTAAACGGCAGTTCAAAACAGGCGCATTTAACATGATCGGTTAAAATATAGGGATTGTCAGGGTCTATGTGAGCCTCTTCCGCGCTCTTTCTAAAAAACCATTCGGGGTCGTTCATAATAAACTGATCGATAGGGGCGACGCTTGCGATAAAAACCGAAACCGAAGTTCCGCCCCTTCTTCCCGCCCTGCCCGACTGTTGCCAGAAACTGTTAAAAGAGCCGGGAAAACCGGCAACTACAGAAGCGTCAAGTCCACCGATATCAATTCCCAATTCAAGAGCGTTAGTTGAAACTACTCCCTGAATGTCGCCTTCCCTCAGCCCCTTCTCAATTTCACGCCGCTCGTTAGGCAAAAAGCCGCCGCGATACGCCTCTACTCTGATACGGGAATTGTCTGTAAATATGTTTTTTAGGTCTTCGTTGACATAAGATGCGGCTACTTCTGTCCTGATACGTGAGTGGGCGAAAAGTATGGTTTTAATCCCTGCCTTGAGCAGGGCAATCATCCATCTACGACTTTCCGTTACGACAGAGCGGCGGATTCCCTGAACTTCATCAACCAGCGGAGGGTTATATAGAACAATTCGCTTTTCGCCGCGCGGGGAGCCGTTTTTGTCCACCAATTCAACGTCTTGGGCGATCAGCTCCCCGGCAAGCTGTTCGGGGTTGGCGATTGTCGCCGAACAGAGTATAAATTGAGGTTTTGCGCCGTAAAAAGCGGCAACCCTCTTCAAACGGCGGATCACATTGGCGACATGACTGCCCATTACGCCCCTATAAGCGTGCGCTTCGTCAATTACAATGTATTTTAAGTTGGAAAAGAACTTAATCCACTTAGGATGATTGGGCAAAATGCCCGTATGGAGCATATCAGGGTTGGAAATGATGAGCCTTCCCGAATCACGAGCCGAAATTCGCAGGGACTCAGGCGTATCGCCGTCATAAGTCGCTATTTTTATGTTTAACCCCTCATCGCCACCTGAAATCTCATTTAATTCCGCTTGCTGATCCTGCGAAAGCGCTTTTGTCGGGAAAAGATAGAGACATCGTGCGCTTGTGTCGGCTAAAAGCGCCTGAAGACACGGCAAATTATAGCAAAGTGTCTTTCCCGAAGCTGTTGGAGTAACAACAACTACGTTTTTGCCCTCTTGAGCGAGTTTCCAAACCTCAGCTTGGTGAATATAAAGTTGATTTATTCCCCTTTTATGCAAAGAATTAATAATTCTGCTATCCAAACCTTCGGGGAACGGAGAAAAAATTCCCTCTTGCGCCGGTAAAAGTCTGTTTATAACAATATTTGGAGAGAATTCAGAATTATTAAGAAGCTCTTCAAGGTTTTTTTTAGCGTCCATGTAGTATATTTTACATTGAATTACTAAAACTTGGAATACTATTTTTTTTTGTTTTTTGAATTTTATTTGACAAAATTATAAAAAATATATATAATTTCTCAAAGTTTAACAAGGAGGTAAAATATGACTGAAGTTTTGTCCGTTATATTAGGCGGCGGTAAAGGGACTCGTCTCTTTCCTTTAACTCAGTTTCGTTCAAAACCTGCAGTCCCATTCGGCGGCAAGTACCGGCTTGTTGACATCCCTATTTCTAACTGTATTAACGCCAATTTCAGACAAATCTATGTTATTACCCAGTTTAACTCAGCTTCCCTCCATCTTCACATCAATCAGACGTATTTTTTTGACTCATTTACCCACGGTTTCGTAGAAATCCTCGCCGCAGAGCAAACTTTGGAACATTCCGGCTGGTATGAAGGCACTGCCGACGCTGTTCGCAAGAATTTACCCCATTTTAGAACCCAAAATCCCTCATATTATATCATTCTTTCAGGCGATCAGCTGTACAGAATGGATTTGCAGGAGCTTTTAAAGAAACATATTGACTCTCAGGCGGCTATTACCATTGCCTGTACCGGTGTTTCCCGTGAAAATGCCAGCGACCTTGGCATTCTTAGGGTCGATAAAAGCAATCAAGTTACCGAATTCTTGGAAAAACCCGGTCCGAACAAGGATATTTCTGATTTTAAGGCTCCCCAAGAACTGCTTACCGAAAAAAACAAAGATGATTGCTACCTCGCTTCTATGGGTATTTATGTTTTCAATGCTAAAACTATGGAAGAGAGCCTTGCCAATGAACTTACCGATTTTGGAAAAGAAATAATTCCCTCTGCGATCAGCAAACTTAAAGTAAACGCCTATCTTTTTGACGGTTACTGGGAAGATATCGGAACGATAAAAAACTTTTACGATACCAATCTTGAATTGACAACATTAAAACCTACCTTCGATTTTTATGATGAACACAAACCGATATATACCCATATGCGTAACCTTCCGCCTTCTAAAATGAATTTTGCGAACATGAACCAGTCAATTGCCGCTGAGGGTTGTATCGTAACCAACGCCAATATTACGAACTCTATAGTCGGTGTTCGTACCATTGTAGAACCCGGATCAAGTCTTAACGGCGTTATTTGTATGGGAGCCGACTATTACGAAACAGAGATTCAAAAACTGCAAAACGCCGAAGCCAGAGTGCCAAATGTCGGAATAGGACGAGGGGCGATCATAAAAGGGGCGATCATTGACAAAAATGTCTGCGTCGGCGAAGGTTGCCGTATCGGCGTGGATGATATAAAGCGTACAGAGGGCAATTACGGTCATTACTACATCGTTGACGGAATTATAGTAATTCCAAAAAATACAATTCTTTATCCGGGAACCGTCATTTAATTGTATCGCTTTTTTGTAGCAAGTTTTTCAATTTTTTTATTTTTTTCTTGCACGATAAAACCTGCCGTTATAACAACTCCTCTTGAAGAAGAGCCTGAAGAAATCCTTGTAGAAAATACTTATTTATCCATTGATTTAACAGCTTTAACAACAGCGTTAGTTAATGCCGGATTACCGTCCAATATCTCTGTAAAAATACAGGAATGTGCTGATGATTCAGTTTTTATTAACAAATTTCTTGCCATTTTAAACAGCGATCCCTACCTTTGGGTTTTTATAGACAAAGAAACCTCTCTTAGCGCGAACTACGCACCTGACGATCTTGTTGAATTAAATAACGGCTCCTATGTAATAAACAGAGATGACTTACTTCTGCGCAGTGTTGCCGCTGAAAGTCTTGAAGAAATGTCATCTGCGGCAAGAAATCAAGGTCTAACTATTGTTGTATCATCTGCTTACCGTTCATACAGTTATCAAGAAGAAGTTTTCGCGCGGACTGTAAGGCAGTGGGGTATGCGGAACGCAAACGTAGCGTCTGCCCGTCCCGGTCATAGCCAGCATCAACTTGGGCTTGCCGTAGATTTCGGTTCAGTTACAATCGCTTTTGCCTCAACACCGGAAGGTCGCTGGCTTTCAGCTAACGCCTCGCGTTTTGGCTGGTCGCTGTCGTACCCAAACGGCTATGAGCGAATCACAGGCTACAGATGGGAATGCTGGCATTACCGCTATGTAGGCAGGGAAATCGCCGATTTTATTGACAGTTATTTTAACGGAATACAACACTATGCGTTAAAGTTTTTACATGAGTATAAGAAGTTGGCAATGAGAAATGAGGGGGCGGTCTACTAACAAGGCGCGGCGAGATAAGCCAATGATCAAAGAGTTGTTTTGCCTTTTAAACAATTATTTGCCATAAACGTAAGGAAATAAAGCAAAAAATAATTTATTAAAAGCTTCTACTTTATATTGAAATTGCCCATTATAGACAAATTTGAACAGTGTTAAGAAAGTATCCACCATCAATGGGAAACCCATTTGTTCAAAACAATCAAGCAACAAATTAAATAGCTCAACATCTTTGTCAGGCTGGGTAAATATTGATGTGTTAGCGTGAGTTAAATCTGATATTAAATTATATTTTTTAATCATATTTTCTTTAATAAATTTATGCTCTCTAAATACTTCTGTCTCTATATCATGAAAGTTAATATCCCCTTTGCCTTTTTTTATTTTTTGTTTTGCCCAATCATAATTTTTCTTTAATTTATTCTCAATATCAAGTCTATCTAATTGATATGTACTATTATTAATCTTTGATAACTTTTTAATTCCAGTTGTTTTAGAACCATATATATCATATAATTTTGTTAATTTTATCATTGAATATTCATCAAATTCTCCAATACAATCAACGTTACTCAATAAGAATTTTAATATTACCATATTTTCATATAATACTCTAAATAGAATCAGACTACTAGAAAAGTCATTTGTTTGCATTACATAACTAATAGTTTTAAATGATTGCAAAGCATTTTTATATTTTAGAATAAGTAGACTATTTTCATCATATTCATTTAATATTTTTTCTTTAAAATAGTTTTCAAGATATTCGTAACATCCTGAAAGAATATCAGAAAAAAATAGAAAGTATTTATATGGTAACACTTTATTTTCACTAATATCAAAATCTGCTTTTAATTTTGTTGCATATCTTTTTACTAATAATAGAGTTCGTTCGGCATTATTTTTAACGGATTCATTTTCTTTAATGTATTCAGCAATAAAATTAAAAATAACATTTTTGCATTTTTCAGTGAAATTTTCTCCTTTTGAATCCCCATTTTTCTCCATTTAAACCCCTCATTATTTTAATATATATGATGATATGTTGCCTATATTTTTCATCTCACATTACCTGTAGTAACTTTTCTAATACTATCATTATTTACCGTTTGTCAGTACTTTATTAGAGTTGGTCGGGAACTTCCGTTTCTGAACAACTTCCTTATAAAAATTATATTTTATTGCAATAATTTATTCTTAATAAGTGTATCTAACCAATCAAATAACATTCTGTTTAGAATTATTTCATCTAACTCATTATAAATAATTATTCCTTTTCTTCTTACTATGCAGTGATATATTGCTTGATGTCTCGCAATCGAATGAGGCGATGGGGGATCAATATCATGACCAGCAGCTATCATTTTATTTGTGAAATTTAAAGAACCAATAAAACTTTTTATGTGTTTTTTTCTATCAAATGCAACATCATTCGAAAAGTGTAATCCTTTGGAATTATTTCGATCGCCGTGATAGTACAACGATAGTAAAGAAAAATCAAGCGATAAAGGGAGATATGTAGCCTCCTCATTGTATTCTCTTCCATAATTATCTTGATAATGTATTTCACCATCATAATATCCACCACTAATTTGAATATTAATGTGAGACATTGTTCGTTTTTGCAATGTCCTTTCAAAAACATCATACCCAGAACTACTCTCTATAAAATACTGAATTGCATCCCCAACCTTAACACTTGCTAAATTGTGTTTTTTAGGAGGTTTCCTATAATATTCATAAGATTTATTTTCTCTGGGTATCATTGATAAACAAGAACCATCATAAAAATTTAGTGAAATATCTTCTATGGGGCTTCCATCTTTATGCATGATTATTTTTTCAGAAGACCATTCTTCACGCAGATTTGAACTCAACCTACAATTAATATTTTTGCTGGAAAGTAAATTTGCAAAAGAAGCAAAAACTGGATAAATAGTTTCTCCCATGAATTCCATAACTTTTTTTCCAGTTTCTTCTTTTTCTTTAGAGATTTCTTCTTCTCTTTTTTTATTTGCTTTATTAGCTTCTGCAATCTGGAGCCTTTTAGCAAACAGATCTTCCATATTTTTAGTTACATATTTATTATCCATAAAAATACTCCCTTTTATTATAATTTTATCATACTAATATGGTTTTTTCAATACCAAAGATTCTGACATCTTGGAATAAAATGGTGTAAGTCCATCTGTATAAATTCCATATTAACCCCAAATTCAGCGTAAAAGTGAAACCCTATCTGCGGAATTAGTTGATCTTTTCTCTTAAGCCTTCATTCGCTCAATTCGTGCAATTCGTTGATTCTCTTCTTTCTTATCAGCTCACAACTAAAACGCCAGCACTTCTTCATGAGCCTGCTCTTTTGCCTTCGCCCTTATCTTGATCACCCCGTTTTTTGCGTCGGCGGTGAAAACTGTTCCGGCTTCCCGGCGGTCTTCTAGTATATGCCGGGAAAGAGGCGATTCAAGTTCTTTTTGAATGATTCTGCGTAGGTGTCTTCCGCCAAATTTGGGATCCCAGCCTTTTTCAACAAGGAGCTTTTTCGCGGCGGAAGTTATTTTTAGAGTGTAGTCCTGTTCGGCGAGACGGGAACAGAGTTCATTAAACTCAATTTCGAATATCGCGTTTACTTGCTTTTGATCTAACGGATTAAAGATTACAATCTCATCAACCCTGTTGATAAATTCGGGGTTAAAAATTCTGCGCATCTCTGACATTGCCGCGGATTCAATTTCGCTCGCGTTCATAAGACCGGAGCCGGAGGCAAAACCAAGACGGGAATCTTTTGAAATTTCCCTGACTCCTGCGTTACTTGTCATTATGATTACGGTATTGCGGAAGTTGACGGTGTGCCCAAGGCTGTCCTGTAATTCGCCCTCTTCCATGACTTGCAATAGAATGTTAAAAACATCGTGATGGGCTTTTTCAATTTCATCGAATAAAATTACACGATAGGGGTTGCGTCTTATTTTCTCTGTGAGCATTCCCCCTTCTTCATAACCGATATATCCCGGCGGCGCTCCTACAAGACGGGACGCGTTGTGCTTTTCTATAAAATCGGACATGTCGATACGGACAAGAGAGTCCTCGTTACCGAAGAGGTACTTTGCGAGCTTTCTGGCAAGAAGCGTCTTCCCGACTCCTGTGGGTCCAAGGAAAATAAAAGAGCCCATGGGACGGCGGGGAGAGGAAACGCCGGCTCTCGCCCTTCTGATCGCGCATGCGATACGGGCAATTGCGTCATCCTGACCTATTACAGCTTTTTGAAGTTCATCTTCCATTAAAACAAGGCGGCGTGATTCCTGCTCTTCAAGGTTCATCAATGGAATTCCTGTCGCTTCCGTTACAACACAGCGCACATCATCGTCCGTAACTAAAGGCCATTCGTCTCTTGAGGCGCGTTCCCACGCATTGTGAGCCTCTTCAAGTCTTTCTTTTAAGACGCGGACTCTATCCCTTACTTCCGCCGCTCTTTCATAATCCTGCTCGCTTACAAAAATATTTTTTTCTTCGCATAACTGCGCGATTTCTTTTTCAAGCCCCGTAATTTCAGGAGGCTGTTCTCGGTTTTCAAGTTTACGCAAAGCCGCGGCTTCATCAAGAATATCAATCGCCTTGTCCGGCATAAAACGTCCCATTATGTAGCGTTGCGCGAGTTTCGCCGCGAGATTTATCGAGCTTTCCGAGTATCTTACCTGATGATGTTCTTCATAAGTTTTTTGAATACCAAAAAGAATTTTTACAGTTTCATCGAAAGAAGGCTCCCCTACAATTACAGCCTGAAAACGGCGTTCAAGAGCGGCGTCTTTTTCAAAATGTTTGCGGTATTCAGCTAATGTAGTCGCGCCTATACAGCGAATCTCTCCCCGTGATAAACCGGGCTTGAGCATATTTGAAGCGTCAAGAGTTCCTTCCGCTCCTCCCGCTCCAATAATAGAATGAATTTCATCAATAAAGAGAATTATATTTCCCGCCTGACTTACTTCGCGTAATATTTTTTTTATTCGCTCTTCAAACTCGCCGCGGTATTTTGTTCCCGCGACTACCAAGCCCATGTCAAGGCAGAGTATGCGCTTTCCTGAAAGAGCGTCGGGGACAGCTTCGCTTACAATAAATTGCGCAAGTCCTTCTACGATGGCTGTTTTACCGACACCCGGCTCCCCAACCAGAATCGGGTTGTTTTTTGTCCTGCGCGCAAGAATACGCACTGCCCTTGTAATTTCCGCTTTCCTTCCTACAACAGGGTCCATCTTGCCCGCTCTTGCGAGAGCGGTAAGGTCGCGCGCGAACGTATCAAGCGCGGGAGTAAGCACGGGATAAACCGCAGGCTTTACTCTGGGACGTTCTGTTTCTACACCGGCTTTATGATGAACTGCGGTTTTTTCTCTGTAAACATAGAACGGCTGATATTTTTCAGCGGGGACATATTCTTCTTTTTTTGAATAGGGCTGTTTGAAAGTGGTTTGTATTATCACCCTCATCATGTCTGTATCGACAGCTCGCTGATTTAGGTAGACCTGTACGCTTGAATCCTGCTCTCGCATTGCCGCGAAAAGAAGATGCTCAGTACCGAGGAAATCGCTTCCCATCGCCCTTGCCTCTTCTGTGGCGATGTCCAGCATGGTTTTGGTGCGCCTTGAAGGCGGCACTTCTCCGCGAATTATAAGACCTGGAATCCTGGGAATTGAACCTTCAAGAACATTCCTGAATTCGGGAATATCGATCCGCAAAAACATAAGAGCTTTGCAGGCGGTTCCGCTTCCTTCCTTGAGCATAGCGATAATGATATGCTCAGGCAAAAGCTGATCAGAATTAAAACGCTTGGCTTCTTCCTGCGCGTTTGTAGACAGAAGCCGCTGTACCCTGTTTGTCAGTCCTTTAAACACAAAAACCTCTCAATATAATTATAGTTGTTTTTCAACATTTTTCAATTGATAAAATCTAAATTGACCACATCTCCTATGGCTACACCGGCGCGGGAAAACCAGCCCTGCGGAGCTTCTAGCGCGTAGCGGACTGAACGCCCTGATTGGACTGAATTTGTGTCTTGGGGGTACATGTTTTTTATTTCGACAATTCTGCCGTCATAGGCTATAAAAGCTATGGACAGGGGGATGGATGTGTTTTTCATCCAGAATGACAGTACTTCATCCCTATCAAAAACAAAAAACATCCCTTCTCCGTCCGGCAGGGTTTTCCTGTACATTAACCCCTTGTTACGCTCTTCTTGAGTTACAGCGATTTCCGCTTTTACAACTACAATGGTCTGCCCGTCCCTCTCAATAATTATCTCCCGAACAGTTAGTTTTTGCGACTGGCATGATAAAATGTTAAAACAAAAAGTACTAACTATTAAAAGAGAAATAACTAAATTATATAATTTTCTTCTTCTTTCTCCGTGAAACTCCGTGGTAAAATTCTTACTTTCTTTACATCTCATATCTATTTTTATCTTAGAATTCATTTAAGAAATCCTGCCTCAGACGGACATGACCTGACTCAATAAGACCGGATTCGTTAATAATATCGTTAAAGACAACTTTGTCGATGTATTTTACGGTTAAAGGGCGTTCAATCGCTATTCTGGTTTCTTCAGTTTCCCAAACTGCCATTCTTGGATCAAGATATGAAGGCTCTCCGTATTTTTCCGTAAACTGCATAAATACCGAATAATGATCGATGATTGCCGTGTTAAGAGTAAAAGCCATTATAAATACCTCGCCGTCCCTTAACTGGAAAAACGCCCTTCTTATAAAAGAGGAGCCTGTAGTTTCAACAAGACTCTGCTCCCTTGCGGGCAGGAGGGAGACATCCCTATCGCCCCGGAAATGAAAATAATTGTCATTTAAAAGAGTGGTCTTTAGATCGTCAAGGCTCATTCCAAGGGAAATCTGGCGAAACTGCCGGGGCAGTTCGACGGCTGAATCAGAGGCGGCTTGAGTTTCCTGCCCAAAGAGCGGCAAAAGTAATAAAGAGAGTAAAAAAGCGAAAATTATCCATTTATGGCTCATTATCTATATTATCGGTCATTTTTGCCTTTTGAGAAAGGTCAAGCTGTAATATTTTTTACCTGCCGGGCTTTTTCCAACTGTTGCATTTTTTTGTAATACTCGTTTTGTTTGATAATTTCATTTACATCTTTAACAAAAATCTTGTCGTTCATTATCTGTAAACCGCGATTTTCCATAAATTTCTTGCCGTATATCGTTCCGTCTCCCTGAGAAAGCCCAACCATATTGGTAAGCTCTTTAAGCCCAAAGTCAAATGAATAATTTGTTGTGGAGGCAAAGTTAATTCTTTTCTTTTCAAGCTGTATTAACAGCATATTATACATTCGCCCAATCGGATCAATAATTTGTGTATTGGAAAGCTGTTTATAAATGAGCCATATCCTCTCTGACAAAAGGGTTGTAAGGCGTGCGATAAGCTGAGGCTGGGACTGGATCATCTGTTTGAAGTTTTCCCTGTTTACAGCCATAAGCTGACAGTCTTCATAAGCAACCGCTCCTGCCGCACGGGGCTTGGATTCCAAAAGAGCCATTTCCCCAAAAATATCCCCTGTTTTTAACACCGCCAAAAGAATCTCGTTGTTATCTGTGATTTTGATAATCTTAACCGATCCCTTCTGAATGATAAAAAGCTCGTCTCCCGGCTCGCCTTCGCAGAAAACTATTGAGTCCTTGGCATAAGAGCGAACCATCTCTCCCGGTTTAAAAACAGGCGGAAGACTTTTGACATACGGGGCGATTTTTTTTAACCGTTCAATGGCGGCCTGTACATTCTCGCCTTTTGGACAGCATTTTATGTATTTTTGATACGCGTAAAAAGCCTGATTGTACTGGTTGTGTTTGGCGTAGTATTCGCCAACATTAAAGATATGGCTTGGGTCTTCCTCGGCTTTATTTTTTAATGTAATACTTGTAAGGGCTTCGTCCAGATAGCGCATTCTTTGTGAGAACTGCAAAATAATTTTCATAGCTATAGGAGCGTTGCCCTGAATAAGCTGGCTGAACTGGTCTTTTTGGACAGAGATAAGCGTAACATCAGTAACAGCCATGGCGGTCTCGATATGGCTGTTGCCGGACATGGTAGAAACTACGCCGAAAAAATCGCCGGGACCTAAGGTATCGCCTTTTTCTTCAGCGACAATCTGCACTTCCCTTGACAGCCTTACCTTTCCGGAGCGGATAATAAAAAATCTGTCAGCGTTTTTTTTGCCTTCGACAATGATATATGATTTCGCGGCAAAATTAACAAATGCTAGTTGTAGCGGCGCGGCCATTTTCCCCTCTTGAATCCCTTATATTATTATAGAAATTATATCGACATAATGTCAACCGCTCCTTAGGGGTTATCCTTCTAAATACTAGGGGCAAATTGACTAAAAGGCTTTCATTTTAAGTCTTTATATCCGATAATTATAATAATATCATGAATAAACGTGTAAATTTTGAAGATACAATCTTTATATTAAATGTCAGAATAAGGATGCTCCGCGACCTTATGCAACTTGATACCGACTCAGTTATCTTTTACCGTCAAACTATGATCGATCTTGAATTTATCGCGTCTGTTCTGGAAATACTGGCTGAAAAATTCGTTGAAAACCTTAAATTCCTCGATCGTGAAACTGAAGCGGACAATATTCTTGACGCAGAATGGCAATTTGGTCAGATATTGAACGAAATTTCAAGCAATTCAAGCCCTTTCTCCCCTGCCCTTTTCCCTGAAATGCCGAATTTGATAATTAAATTGAGAAAAGACAGTCAAAAAAGACAAAAACAAATCGAAGATTCTTATGAACCGACAGAACATGCCACAGCCGAGCCTGTAGTAAGCCATGCGGAACTTAACGGTCTTCTTGGAAGCGTGTAAACCTCCTCTGCCGGAGGAAAATTAACATGAGAATAACAGGCGGTCTCCTTCGAGGAAGAATAGTTGACTGTCCTTTGGGGTCCTCTGAAATCAGACCAAGCATGGACAAGATGCGCGAATCTGTTTTTGGCTGTCTTGGAGATTTAACTGGGCTTTCCTTCCTTGATATTTTTTCCGGTTCGGGGATTATCGCTCTGGAAGCGGCTTCACGGGGCGCGTCCTTAATCGAAGCTGTTGAACAGGACAAACAAAAGAGAAAAATGCTCCTAGACAATGTCTCAATTTCTCCCTGCCGGATTAACTGCCATTTTATTCCAGCTGAACTTTATATAAAACGAGCCAAAACAGCCTTTGATATGATTTTCCTTGACCCTCCGTTTCCCTATAAATTCAAATGGGAATTGGTTGCCAAAATAGCCGACTCAAGCCTTGTGGCAAACGGGAGCCGTATTTTAATACACCGCCCAAGACCTGACTATTTAAAGGCGGATATTCCCAATCTTGAAAAAACCGACTCCCGTCAATACGGCAGATCTGTTGTAGATTTCTTCTTGTTTTTTTCAAAATAATAGCGGATAATATACTATGGTCTTGTTTGGAACTTCGAACCTACGGTTCGGATTGGTTCTCAAACAAGACCTGCAAAAAAATATGGATGAAAAAATATTAAAAAAATTTGATGATGAAAATGCGTTCATAAAAGTAACTGAACCTTCGCCGATGGAAGGTCCCCAGAAGGCGGCGTTAAACCGTAAGGGCAACCAGAAGTTTAATGAAGGGGACATTGAAGGAGCAAGACGGGTTTTCATGACGACGGGCTATTCTGACGGTCTTGCCAGAGTTGGGGATTTTTACAAGTCCAAGGACAGACCGCTTGAGGCTTTGAAGATGTACTGGATAGCTCCCGACCGTAAGAAGTCGGGACCGTTAGTTGAGAAACTTGCCTTTGTTTTGCAAAGTATGCTTCATGAGGATGATGAGATGATGGAAAAAGACGTCATTCTTGAGGAAGAACAGGAAATTAAAAATGACTGACTTTAAAGACATTAGCCATTCCGCTGAATCTCAAAAAATATCGGAAATTTCAAAAACAGGGTATCAACTGCTTAAAGAGAACAAAGTCAGCGATGCCATTGACTGCTTTACAAGAATTCTTTTGGTTGACGAGAACAACAACTATGCCCTTGTAGGCATGGGAGACGCTACGCGCAAAATGGGCTCTATTCGCGAAGCTGTCAAATATTACCAGAGATGCCTTACCCACCACCCCGGCAACAACTACGCTTTATTCGGTCTTGCGGACTGTTACAAGGCGATGAATCAGTATCAAAAAGCTATTGAAATCTGGGAGCAGTATCTGCTTCATGACGGAAGAAACATTACGGTACTTACAAGAATAGCGGACGCTTACAGGAAGGTTCGTGATTTTGTTAATTCAAAGGCAATCTACAAAAAAGTTCTTGAAATGGAAGAAACCAACGCCTACGCGATTATAGGATTGGGACATCTTCACTACGATTTTAAGGAATACAGGGAGGCGCTTTCCTATTGGGAAAGGATGATGAAAAACGGATTTGAAGAAGTTGATATTCGCGTTCTTACTTCAATTGGTAACTGCCACAGAAAATTAAAAACATTCAGCGAAGGCGTTCAGTATTTTGAAGCGGCAATTAAAAGTGAAAAGCACAACTTCTACGCGCTTTTCGGTCTTGCAGATTGTTACCGCGGCATGAACAAAGTAGAACAATCCCTTGAATATTATCAGCGAATCCTTGACCAAGACCCAAGAAACAAAATGATACTGACTCGTACAGGCGACGCTTACCGCAATATAAAAGATTATGAGAACGCCAAGAAATTTTACGAAAACGCCTTAAACATTGAATTTGACACTTACGCCGTTATGGGGCTTGCCCTTATTGCCAAAGAACAGGGAAAATACGACGATGCTGTTATTTCCTTAAAGCGCCTAATTCAGCAGGACAACAAAAACCACCGTTTTTATACAGAACTTTCCGACTGCTACTTAAAAATGGGCAATAAACAAAAGTCCGCCGAAGTGATTGAAGACTTTCAAAAACTCGGAATAAAAGTTAAGTAAAAATGAAAAAGAGAAGATAAGAGGAACCACGGAGGACACGGAGAACACGGAGGAAGAAGAAAGAGAAGAAAACCACACGCCCAAGTATTCATGGCAAAGCCATGTTGCTGAATAAATCAGCATGGCGTGGCGCACAAAAAACGTTACAAAGATGAATAAGGCGCGAGGGCTTTAGCCTGAGTAATGCGCCGGGCACGGAGAACACGGAGGAAGAATAAAGAGAAGATAGGATTAACCACAGGTAAAGAAGGATATCTGATTAGTTTTCTTCCTCTTCCTCCGTGTAACTCCGTGTCCTCCGTGGTTAATCTTCTTCTTATAAATGTTGGAAAGAATGAAGATAGCGCTTGCGGGTTTAACCCTTAATGAAATTAAAGAATTACTTCCGTCCGGTCCGCAATTCCGCGCCTCTCAAATTTTTTCTTGGGTAGCGAGGGGAATAACCTCTTTTGAGGAGATGACCAACATCCCGCTCTCCCTGCAAAATGAATTAAAAGAAAAGTTCTGTCTTTTTTCAAGCAATGTAATAAACCGTCTTGAGGACGGACAGACAAAGAAGATCGTCCTTTCACTTAAAGACGAGGCAAAAATTGAGTCGGTGCTTTTAAGCGACGGGAAAAAACGCCTTACAGCCTGTATTTCTACACAAGTAGGATGTCCGGCAGGGTGCGTCTTCTGTAAGACCGGCTCGCTTGGGTTTAAGCGTAATTTGGACTGCGCTGAAATAGTCGAACAGTTTTTACACCTGCGTAATGAAAAGGCGACGGGAAACTCAGGGCACATCATAGATAATATCGTCGTGATGGGCATGGGCGAGCCGTTATTAAATCTTCCCAATTTAAGAAAAGCCATCCTCATTTTAAACGACAAAAAAGGAATAAATTTTTCTCTGCGCAGGATAACGATCTCTACCTGCGGAATATGCGGCGGTCTTTTTGACCTTGCTCAAAACGGACCGGTTGTACGCCTCGCCCTCTCGCTGACAACAGCGGACGAGCCTCTCCGCCGTCTTCTGATGCCTGTAACAAACGCCAACCCTCTTGAAAAAGTAAAGGAATATCTGTTACTTTACCAACGTAATGGCGGCGGCAGGATCACTCTTGAAGTGCCATTGTTCAGTCAGATTAACTGCCGTGAAAAAGACGCTGACTCTATCGCGGAGTTCGCCAAGGGACTTGATACCGTTATAAACATCATACCGTGGAATCCTGTCGCGGAGCTTGAGTTCAACGGCAAACCGTTAGCGGAGCCCTCAGAAAAAGAGGTAAAAGATTTTATACAAATGCTTGAAAGCAGAAAATTAAAAGTAACAAAGCGCCTTCACAAAGGACGCTCCGTAATGGGAGCCTGCGGACAGTTAGGCTGAGTCTACAAGATTGTTTCACACAAAGGCACGAAGGCACAAAGAAGGAGAAGAGAGCAGAGAATTTTCCTTCTTCTTCCCTTTGCGCCTTTGCGCCTTCGTGCCTTTGTGTGAGTATTTTGGGTGTTTCAGCCTATTACCTAAGAAAGTAAGTAAGCCCCGCTTGAAACAAACCTATAAAAAAGCCAAGAATGCCGCCGAAGATATATATCCACTTAAATTGATTTGACATTATATCAAGGATGATCCTTTCAACCCTCAACATATCAAGCGAGTCAATTCTTTGGGAGACGATGGTTTTTATATCGAGCGAAGCAAGTACGTCTTCAACTTTTCCGTCAACTGCGGAAAGTATTCTTTTTTTTACATTGTCCTGCTGTAGTAAGGTTTCTATACTAACAATTAATTCATTAATAATTTCGGGCATTTTCTTTTCAAGGGTTTGATCGTACTGTCCAGCAGAGACAAAAAGCCTTTGAAATGTGTTCAGTTTCTGAAAAACGCCGCGCAAAAGTATGCGCCCCTTTGACTCAAGCTCTTTGCGAATCTCATTACTGCGAAGGAAATCTAGAATAACGCCTGAAAAGTTTCCTATATCAACTTCGGCAAGGCGGCTCCTTAAAACTTCCGGTGTGATTAGCTCACGTTCAACCATCGCCCCTATGTTTTGAGCGAGTTTTTCACGCTGTCTTGGCAGAACGCCGGGGGTAAAGGGAACCCTTATCCCAAAAATACGCACTTCTTTAAGCGGACGAAAAAGCATCTTTATAGCGATTACATTGGTAACAAAGGCGATTATCGCGCCTGCTATCGGGGGGACTACAAAGAGGAGAATCGTATTCACTTAGGCGTGGACTCCGATGCTGTTTTTGCCTGACTTTCGTTGGTGTAAATATCCATAACCTCTTCTTTAAGCCAGCCCTGCTGGTTTCCGTCTGTAAAAACCCAAGAAATAAACCCCTCCTGAGTTTTGATAGTCTGCCGCCTTATTATCTTAACAAGGGAGCCGCGCCGCAGATAGCCGAGAGAAGGGCTTATCTCCGAAGGGTCTGCGGTAACATGGGTGAATGAGTCGGTTATCACTCCAAAACCTATGTACTCTCCTGACAGGGGGGAGGTTTCGGGCGGAATGAGGGGGGCTTCTTCTTTCCTTACTGTACAGGTACATAATACCAAAAAGCAGAGAAGAAAAAATAAAGCACAGGTTAATTGACCAATTATGCGTTTCACCGTTATTCTCATATTAATGAGAAATATAGCCGTTTTGGCGGTTTTAGTCATCATAGTACTTTTATTTTCGGCATTTAATCCAATATATTGCCAAGAACAATCAGAAAGAAA